>NZ_JAPDKO010000005.1:0-78880 GCF_030398685.1 Apilactobacillus sp. EABW-1NA | reverse complement strand
TTTCATATGAATATCTATTATTAGCCATACAAAAAACACCTCCGAATTATGTTATTTTATCAAATTAAAATAATCATTTTATCGAAAGTGCTTTTATTTATCTGTTCAATATTATAACTTCAGTTCCTAATTCAATGCTTTTTTAGTAACAGTTAGTTATTATTTGTTAATAACGTTGTTACGAGCTTCTTCAGTTAGGTTGTAGAATGAGTTGATACCCTTGTATTCTGCAACTGAAGCTAATTGATCTTCAATTCTCATTAGTTGGTTGTACTTAGCGATACGTTCGCCACGACTCATTGAACCAGTCTTAATTTGACCAGCGTTTAGAGCAACAACTAAGTCAGAAATTGTAGTATCTTCAGTTTCACCAGAACGGTGTGAGATGATAGCTGTGTAGTTAGCTTCTTTAGCCATTTCAACAGCGTTTACAGTTTCTGTTAAAGTACCAATTTGGTTTAGCTTGATAAGGATTGCGTTAGCAACACCCATCTTAATACCCTTTTGTAGGTAATCAGTGTTAGTTACGAATAAATCGTCACCAACGATTTGAACTTTCTTACCTAGACGTTCAGTAGCCATTTGCCAATCTGCCCATTCGTTTTCATCCAATGGATCTTCGATTGAGATAATTGGGTACTTGTCAACTAATTGTTCTAGTAATGTAACAAATTCATCAGCAGAGTATGACTTACCATCACCTACTAAGTTGTACTTCTTAGTTTCTGCATCGTAGAATTCTGAAGCAGCACAGTCAAAGGCGATTGAAACGTCTTTACCTGGCTTGTAACCAGCACGTTGGATAGCTTCTACTAAGATTTCGAATGGTTCTTCGTTGTTCTTCAAGTCAGGAGCAAAACCACCTTCGTCACCTACGGCAGTTGAGTAACCCTTTTCGTTCAAGATAGCTTTTAGGTTGTGGAAAGTTTCTGAACCCATACGAACAGCTTCTTTAACAGTTTCCGCACCAACAGGCATAATCATGAATTCTTGGAAGTCAACTTTGTTGTTGGCATGCTTACCACCATTGATAACGTTCATCATTGGTGTTGGTAATACGTGTCCGTTGAAACCACCTAAGTAGTTGTATAAAGGAACACCTAGTTCATCGGCAGCAGCACGTGCAGCAGCTAATGAAACACCTAAAATAGCGTTGGCACCTAACTTACCTTTGTTAGGAGTACCATCTAATTTAATCATAGCTTCATCAATAGCAACTTGATCAGTTACGTCGTAACCTACGATTTCCTTAGCGATAATGTTATTAACGTTGTTAACAGCCTTAGTAACACCTTTACCCATGAAACGGTTTTTATCACCGTCACGTAATTCAACGGCTTCGTGTTCACCAGTAGATGCACCTGAAGGAACGATACCGCGTCCCATTGCACCTGCTTCAGTATATAGTTCTACTTCAACTGTAGGATTTCCACGAGAATCTAGTACTTCTCGAGCATAAATATCTGAAATAATTGACATTTTATTCTCTCCTTAATGAAAGTTGTTACCTCGGAATCAAGGCTACTTTTATTTTATTATTTTACAGACCAAGTTTCAATAAAAAACTGTTCAATCTGTTAATTATTTTGGTAATTGACAATTTTGATGAATTCTTTGGCCTTTAAACTGCTCTTTCCAGGTAAGACCCCATCAACATCGTCTTGACTCATAATTTCTGAAACATTTCTGGCGTTAACGCTTCCCCCGTAAACGATTCTGATTTGGTTGGCAATATCATCACCATACAAATCTTTCAATGTTTCACGAATTAGAAAACATGCTTCTTGAACTTCAGCACCACTGGCTGATTTCCCAGTTCCAATTGCCCAACTTGGTTCATAACCAATAACAATCTTTTTAGCATCGTCTTCTGAAATTCCCTTTAATGCTTCAATGACTGGATTTACCACCCAGTTCATTTCATCATAGGTCTTTCGCTTGGCCATTGTTTCATCACAACAAATAATTGGCACCATATTGTTAGCTAAAACGGCCTTAACCTTTTTGTTAATCATCTTATTGGTTTCGCCAAAGTATTTGCGACGTTCTGAATGACCTAACATAACGTAATTAACACCCATATCAGCAAGTGCCATCGGGCTTACTTCGCCGGTGTATGCACCTGAATCTTTGTAGAAACAGTTTTGGGCGGCAGTTTTTAGATTTGTTTCTTCTTTACAAAATCTAGTTAATACATCCATGTAAATTGATGATGCAGCGATTGCGCATTCAACTTCTTTAGGATCTGGTAGGTTCCCTTTGACTGCATCTAAGAATTCTTCAACTTCATGTAATGTTAAATTCATTTTCCAATTTCCAACGATAAAAGGAGTTCTCATTTTTTACCTCCTATTCTTTTAAACAGATTATTACAAATCGCTATATACCAATGATATCACTAAACAATTGATATTAACAAATTGCGCCTCTTTTTTAATAAAAATTTCACTCCTTTTATTATACAAAAAAAAGACCCGATGTTATACATCGAATCTTAAAAAGATATTATTCTTATTTATCAGTAATAGCGGCGATACCTGGAAGAGTCTTACCTTCCATGTATTCTAGTGAAGCACCACCACCGGTTGAAACGTGTGATAGCTTGTCAGCTACACCTAGTTCGTTACATGCGGCAGTTGAGTCACCACCACCAACAACAGTAGTAGCGTCAGTTAAGTCACCTAAGAACTTACCAATAGCTAGAGTACCCTTAGCAAAGTTACTCATTTCGAATACACCCATAGGTCCGTTCCAAACTACAGTCTTAGCGTCTCTTAGAACGTTTTCGAATAGTTCGATACTCTTAGGACCAATGTCTAGAGCCATTTGGCCATCAGGAATGTTTTCACCAACTACTTGAGTAGGTGCATCATTGTTGAATTCTGGAGCAACAACTGAGTCAACAGGTAGAACGATCTTGTCGCCACCCTTTGCTAGGATTTCCTTAGCAGTGTCAATCTTGTCCTTTTCAACTAATGAGTTACCGATAGTGAAACCTTTAGCTGCGTAGAATGTGTAAGTCATACCACCACCAATGATGATGTGGTCAGCCTTGTCTAATAGGTTATCGATAACACCAATCTTATCTGAAACCTTTGCACCACCTAAGATGGCAACAAATGGACGTTTAGGATTGTTTACGGCACCACCGATAAACTTAATTTCTTTTTCCATTAGGAAACCAGCGGCAACTGGCTTGTTTTCTGCTTCCATTGCACGTGCAATACCAACGTTTGAAGCATGTTCACGGTGAGCAGTACCGAATGCATCGTTTACGAAGCAATCACCTAGTGAAGCCCAGTATTGACCTAACTTAGGATCGTTACCAGATTCACGTTTTACGTTTTCACCATTTACAACATCTTCAAAACGAGTGTTTTCGACAACAACGATGTCACCATCATTCATGTTGTTGATAGCTTCTTCAAGCTTTGGACCTTCAGTTTCGGGAACGAAAGTAACAGGTTTGTCAATTAGTTCAGAAAGCTTTGCAGCAACTGGACGTAATGATAGTTCCTTCTTGTCATCTTCAGTCTTGATACGACCAAGGTGAGAGAATAGAACTGCCTTTCCACCATGTTCGATTACGTATTTGATTGTTGGAATAGCACCAACGATACGACTTGTGTCACCAACAACACCGTCTTTAATAGGAACGTTGAAGTCGACACGCATTAAAACTTTTTTGCCTTTTAAATCTAAATCAGAAACAACTGTCTTAGCCAATCTAGATTACCTCCCAAAAATTATTTAAAATTGATGTAACAATTTCAATATACTTCATTTATTTCTTTATTTCAAAGAATTTCTAAGCCGAAAGTAATTGTTATAAAAAATGGAGGAGGCAATTGCCTCCTCCACCTTATGCCTTGCTAAATTATAATTTAGATTATAGTTGAGCGAAGTGTAGTAAAGTACGAACCATGTTGCAAGTGAAGCCCCATTCGTTATCGTACCATGACCATACCTTAACAAGTTGGTCATCACCAAAAGTAGTAACATCAGTTTGAGTAGCATCAAATACTGATCCGTGAGTATCACCAATAATATCACTTGAAACGATTGGTTCGTCATTGTAACCAAATGCTTCGTTACCTTCAGTGTATTCTTTCATCTTAGCGTTAACTTCGTCAGCAGTAACGTTCTTCTTGTCAACGATAGCAGTTAATTCAGTTAATGAACCGTCAACGATACCAACACGTTGAGCCACACCGTTTAACTTACCATCAAGTTCTGGAACAACAAGACCTAAGGCCTTAGCAGCACCAGTTGAGTGAGGAATAGTGTTAGTTGAAGCAGTACGGTTGTTTCTGAACTTCTTACCACGAGGGCCATCTAGGATAGCTTGAGTTGAAGTGAATGCGTGGATAGTAGTCATAGTACCAACTTTGATACCAAAGTCTTTGTTTAAGAAGTATGCTGTAGGAGCGATACTACTTGTAGTACATGAACCAGCTGAAACGATCTTGTCGTCAGCAGTTAGAGTATCCAAGTTAACACCAGGAACAACAGTCTTGATTTGACCTGCAGGTGCAGAGATTAGAACACGCTTTGCACCAGCGTCTAAGTGAGCTTGTGATTTTTCTTCTGAAGTGTAGAAACCAGTACATTCTAGTACAAAGTCAACACCATCATTTTTAACCCATGGTAGGTCAGCGGCATTGCGTTCAGCGTAAACTGGAACTTCCTTACCGTCAACAACGATTCCGTTATCGGTTGAAGTAACTTCACCTGGGAATTTACCATGTGTTGAATCATATTTTAATAAGTATGCAAGCATTGAAGGAGTTGTTAAATCATTAATAGCAGCAACTTCAATATCGTCTGAGTTTAGTTCGTGGATACGTTTGAAAGCCAAACGACCAATACGACCAAAACCGTTAATACCAATTTTTACAGTCATAACTGTTTTCCTCCTAGAGAAATAAATTTGAGTACTACGTACGGATTAAATACTACTACTTTTTTACCGATCAGTCTATAATACATGCTCAGTAATTTTAAAAAAATAACCAGTACTAATTTGTAACAGTTATTTTCTGTATAAAATCCTTACGCTCTAAGTATATCAGTGCTAATTTTAGTTTGCAAATCAATTACCTCAGTGTGTTTCTTGAATTTAACCCCCTTTTCATTTATAGTTTAATCTGTTGAAATGCATCTGTAGTGTAATGGATAGCACTAAAGATTCCGGTTCTTTCGATGGGGGTTCGATTCCCTCCAGATGCATTGGTGATTAAGTCAAATAAAATCATTTGACCTTAATTGACCATTGAGATAAAATTAATATAACTCAAATTGAATTGAAAGCAAGGGAGGATAAAATTATGAATTTAGTCCCAACTGTCATTGAACAATCATCAAACGGTGAACGCGCATATGACATTTACTCAAGATTATTAAAAGACAGAATTATTATGTTATCTGGTCCAATTGAAGACAACATGGCAAACACAATCATTGCTCAATTATTATTCCTAGATGCACAAGATTCTGAAAAAGACATCTACTTATACATCAACTCACCTGGTGGTGTTGTAACAGCCGGTATGGCCATCTACGATACTATGCAATTTATCAAAGCTGATGTTCAAACTATCGTTATGGGTATGGCTGCATCAATGGCCAGTGTCTTGGCTTCTTCAGGTACTAAGGGTAAGCGTTTTGCTTTACCTCACTCTGAAGTATTGATTCACCAACCTTCTGGTGGTGCTCAAGGTCAACAAACTGAAATTGCTATTGCTGCCGAATCAATCTTAAAGACTAGAAAGATGATCAACGAAATCTTAGCTCAAAACTCAGGTCAATCAATTGAAAAGGTTAACCTAGATACTGAACGTGATAAGTACTTAAGCGCTCAAGAAGCTGTCGACTATGGATTGATTGATAGCATCATGACTAACAGTTCTGAAAGAAAATAATTAGATAATAAAAAAGACGTTAACTTCGGTTAACGTCTTTTTTTGTGCCATTTTATGAAACGGCTTCTTCTCTGATTTTATCGGCGAATTCATTGATTTTTCTCAAACGGTGGTTAATCCCTGACTTAGAAATTGCCCCACTTGGCAATGATTCACTTAATTCCTTCAAACTAACTTCCGGCATCTTCATTCTGGTAATGGCCACTTCGTATAGTTTTTCAGGTAACTTGTCCAATCCAACGGTGTCATCAATGAATTGAATATTAGAAATTTGCTTGGTTGAAGCATTAGCAACCTTGTTCATATTAGCATTTTCACAGTTTACTAATCTATTCACAGAGTTTCTCATATCACGCATGATTCTGACATCTTCGAATTTCAACATCGCATTGGTTGCACCAATTAATTGCAAGAAGTTAGCAATCTTTTCAGCTTCCTTCAAGTATGTGATGTATCCGCTTCTTCGATCGGTCGTTCTTGAATTTAATTCGTATTTGTTCATCATTTCAGAAATCATGTCATTGTGTTCTTCGTACAACGAGTAGATTTCTAGATGGTATCTGGAAGTTTCTGGATTGTTCACAGAGCCCCCAGCTAAAAAGGCCCCTCTTAGATATGATCTCACTTGAGAATCATCCTTTAATAATTCGATTGGCACTCTTTCCACGATTTGGTAGTTATCAAAAATCCCTAAGTCATCGAGGATTGCTTGTGCTTGGTTAGCAATTCTTACGACGTAGACATTGTTCTTGTTTAACTTCATTTTCTTTCTAACAACAAGTTTACTTTCCACCTCGTAGAATTCTAAAATCAACTTATAGATACGACGAGCGATGGCTGGATTTTCGGTTTGAATATTTAAAATAATTTTGCGATTAGCTAACGAAATCGAACCGTTCATTCGAATTAGCGCCATTAGTTCTGCCTTGGCGTTTTCCTTATGAACTTCTAAAGTCGTTAGCTCCTTTTTTACGTCACTTGCGTATGACATTTTTAATCATCCTATCTTTTTGAAACCAGTTTGAATAATGTATCGGCAACCTTTTTTCCATCATGGAATGCCCCTTGGTGGCTTAACATTAAGAAGTCATCATAGATGCATTCACATCCCATTGCCTGAATTGCTTTTTCATCGTGTTTAACCGGATTTTCAATCTCGTTAAACACTTCTCGATTAATTAAATCGGTATCAACTGGTTGTTTGTTTACGATTACGACATCAATGAAGTTTGACTTCATGTGACGGTTCAACACTTCAACGTGTTGAGCGTCTGAAAAATGGTCAGTTTCGCCCTTTTGCGTAATGATATTACAAATGTATACCACCTGCGCTTTAGACGCTAAAACGGCCTCTCCTAGGTTCTTAATCATTAGATTTGGCAAGATGCTGGTGAATAGACTGCCTGGCCCTAACACAATCTGGTCAGCAGCCAAAATGGCATCAATGACCTTTTGATTAGCATGTGGGATTTCGTCTTGATTATCACTGGATTCTACCCAAACACGGTTAATCTTTTTATCCGCATAGGTAATTTCATATTCACCAGTCATGGTTGAACCATCCTCGAATTCAGCGCATAGCTGTAACTTCTCGTTAGTGGCTGGATAAATCTTCCCAGTGATTTCCATCATCTGACTTAGTGCTTCAACGGCGATGTTTACATCACCCTTCATTTCTGTCATCGCAGCAATGATTAAGTTCCCTAACGAATGTTCAGACAAGAAATGATCGCCCTTTTTGAAACGATATTGAAATAAGTCCAGTTTGTCCTTTGACAAATTAGATAATGACACTAAGACATTTCGAATATCTCCAGGAGGAACAATATTAATTTCATTGCGTAAACGACCTGATGATCCACCGTCATCCGAGATATTAACAATCGCGGTAATGTCGACATTTTCGTTCTTTAGGTTATTTAAGATAACTGGTAAACCAGTTCCGCCACCGATGACAACGACGTTCTTTCTGGCTTGATTGTCTTTCATCAAATCGTTTCCTCCTTTCAATTTTTTCAACTAAGAAAGTATAACACACATACCCGGGCGTGTCATTTCAAAGGCAAATAAAAAAGCGTGTCATCACGCTTTTTTTATTTTATTGCTTCTTTAGTTCGTTTGGTATCACGTTCTAAGACTGGCTTTAAGTATTGACCAGTATAGCTTTCCTTGACCTTCACGATTTCTTCAGGAGTTCCAGTAGCGATGATTTCACCACCACCATCTCCTCCTTCAGGTCCTAGGTCGATAATATGATCAGCTGTCTTAATCACGTCTAGGTTGTGTTCAATAATTAAAACAGTATTACCTTGTTCGACTAGTTCGTGTAGGACAACTAGCAAACGGTTGATGTCATCTGTGTGTAAACCAATGGTTGGTTCATCTAAGATGTATAGATTGTTTCCAGCTGACTTCTTGTATAGTTCAGAAGCTAACTTCATTCTTTGAGCTTCCCCACCAGACAAAGTAGTTGCTGATTGGCCAAGTTGAACATATCCTAGTCCTACTTCATCAATGGTTTCTAGTTTTCTAGTAATCTTTGGAATTGATGAGAAGAAATCAAGTGCTTGATCGACAGTCATGTCCAAGACATCAGAAATGTTCTTACCCTTGTACTCAACTTCCAGTGTTTCGGCGTTGTAACGTTTACCATGGCAAACTTCACAAGGCACGTAAACGTCAGGTAGGAAGTTCATTTCAATCTTTAGAATTCCATCCCCATGACAGGTTTCACAACGACCACCCTTAACATTAAAACTGAAACGACCCTTTTGGTATCCACGAAGTTTAGCTTCGTTAGTTTCAGCAAACAACGTTCTAATGTCGTCAAATACTCCGGTATAGGTAGCAGGATTACTACGAGGAGTTCTTCCGATTGGGCTTTGGTCAATGTTAATTAGCTTATCGATGTTCTTGTAACCAGAGATTGATTTATACTTACCTGGCTTTTCGGAGTTATGGTTTAGTTTTTGTGCAATCGCACGTTTAACAATGCGGTTAATCAATGTTGATTTACCTGAACCAGAAACCCCTGTTACAACGTTAAATTCACCTAATGGAATTTCGGCAGTAACGTTCTTCAAATTATTTTCAGAAGCTCCGGTAACCTTAATCTTCTTACCGTTACCCTTACGACGTTTCAATGGAACCGGAACAAACTTCTTACCTGATAGGTATTGACCAGTTAGTGAGTTATCGTTTTGAGCGACTTCATCGGGAGTTCCAACTGCCATAACATTACCACCATTGGTTCCGGCACCTGGTCCGATATCAACGATGTAGTCGGCAGAACGTTGGGTATCTTCACCGTGTTCTACGACAACTAGTGTATTACCCAAGTCACGCATTGATTTTAGTGAAGAAATTAAACGGTCGTTATCACGTTGGTGTAACCCAATTGATGGTTCGTCCAATACGTATAGCACTCCTGATAGGTTTGAACCAATTTGAGTAGCTAAACGAATACGTTGTGATTCACCACCGGATAGTGTTCCGGCAGTTCTGGAAAGTGTTAGATAATCCAACCCCACGTTCTTTAGGAAAGTTAATCGATCGATAATTTCCTTTAGGATTGGCTTAGCAACGACGCTATCCTTTTCACCGAATTTCAATTGAGAGAAGAAGTTTAATTCTTTGACAACGTCTAGGTCAGTAGCTTCACTGATGTTTAATCCGTCGACCTTCACACTTAGTGCTTCTTTGTTTAAACGAAAACCGTGACAGGTTTGACATGTTAATTCAGTCATATATAGACGCATTTGGTCTCTAGTGAAATCACTGTTGGTTTCCTTGTAACGACGGTCGATGTTGTTAATAACTCCTTCAAAAGGTGCGTCGGTGTCTCTAATGCCACCGAAGTTACTGTTGAAGTGGAAGTGGAATTCTTTTCCGTTTGAACCGTATAAAATTAGGTCACGTTGCTTCTTAGGAAGCTTTTTAAATGGAGTATCCATATCAATACCAAATGCTTCACAGGCTTGTTCTAGCAAGCTTGGGTAGAATTTAGAACTAATTGGATTCCAGGGTTCAATTGCCCCTTCGTTTAATGTTTTATTCTTGTCAGGAATAACCAAACTTTCGTCTACTTCTAATTTCATCCCTAAACCATCACAGCTTGGACAAGCGCCAATTGGTGAGTTAAATGAGAATAGACGTGGTTCCAATTCACTAACGGTAAATCCACAAAGTGGACATGCGTAGTGTTCGGAGAAGATTAAATTGTCATCCTTCCCCATCAAGTCGGCAACGGCATAACCATCACTTAGTCTTAATGCAGTTTCAAGTGAGTCTGATAAACGAGACTTAATACCATCTTTAACGATGATTCTATCAACCACGATTTCGATGTCGTGGTACTTGTTCTTGTCTAGTTGAACGTCATCTTCGATTTCGTGAACTTCACCGTCTACACGGTATCTAACGAAACCTTCACGTTTAATCTTATCGATAACCTTCTTGTGTTGACCACGTTGTTGTCTAACCACTGGTGATAAGATTTGAAGCTTGGTTCTTTCAGGCAAAGCAAGGACTTCATCAATCATTTGATCAATTGATTGTCTGGTAATCTTGGTTCCATCGTTTGGACAGATTGGTGTTCCAACACGTGCCCATAGCAATCTAAAGTAATCGTTAATTTCAGTAACGGTTCCAACGGTTGAACGTGGATTCTTGGAAGTGGTCTTTTGGTCAATCGCAATTGCTGGACTCAATCCTTCGATTGAATCAACGTCTGGTTTATCCATTTGACCCAAGAATTGACGTGCGTATGAAGACAAGCTTTCAACGTATCGACGTTGTCCTTCAGCATATAGTGTATCGAATGCCAATGAACTCTTTCCTGAACCTGATAAACCGGTCATAACAGTTAATTTGTTCTTAGGAATTTCAACACTGATGTCTTTTAAGTTATGTGCTCTGGCACCTTTAATGACAATTTTATCGTTTTGCAAGTTTTTGCCCCCCTTACATTTGACCCTTTAATTCCATGACAGTATCACGTAAAGCTGCCGCCTTTTCGAAATCAAGTTTAGCAGCTGCGTGCTTCATTTCCTTGGTCAATGTTTCAATCATTTGCTTTTGATCCTTCTTAGATAGCTTTTGGAAGTCTGATTCTACAAATGAGTGGTCTTCTGAAGAATCGTCATTCTTATTATTGTCGTAACTAATAAGGTCTCTAATTGGCTTCTTGATGGTATGTGGTGTAATACCATGGTCTTCGTTGTATTTCTTTTGAATGCTTCTTCTTCTAGCGGTTTCATCAATCGCTTTTTGCATTGAATCGGTCATGTTATCGGCATACATAATAACAGCACCATTTTCATTTCTGGCGGCACGACCAATGGTTTGAATTAATGAACGTTCATTTCTTAGGAAACCTTCCTTATCGGCATCCAAGATGGCAACCAAGGATACTTCAGGAACGTCAATCCCTTCCCTTAGAAGGTTAATTCCAACTAACACATCGTATTTACCTAAACGAAGATCACGAATAATCTTGGTACGTTCAAGCGTCTTAACGTCAGAATGTAGATATGCAACCTTGATTCCTAAGTCCTTTAGATAGTCGGTTAAATCTTCGGACATCTTCTTGGTCAAGGTGGTTACAAACGTTCTTTCGTTCTTGGCAATGCGTTCGTTGATTTCACCAACTAAGTCATCCATTTGTCCCATGATTGGACGCACTTCAACAGTTGGATCCAATAGTCCAGTTGGACGAATGATTTGTTGAACAATGTTCTTTTCAGAGGTTTCTTCTAGTTCACGTGGACCAGGAGTGGCTGACATGTAGATGGCTTGGTTAACACGTTCTTTAAATTCAGGCATCTTCAATGGACGGTTATCCAAAGCACTTGGTAGTCTGAATCCATATTCGATTAGACGTTCTTTTCTGGCCTTATCACCGTTGTACATTCCACCTACTTGTGGCAATGTTTGGTGAGATTCATCGACAACTAACAAGTAATCGTCGGGGAAGAAATCTAGTAATGTGTAAGGAGCTTCACCTGGTTTTCTGTTATCCATATATCTGGAATAATTTTCAATCCCGTTAGTGTAACCCATTTCGGCCATCATTTCGATATCGTAAGTGGTACGTTGCTTCAAACGTTGGGCTTCTAGTAACTTACCCTCTTTTTCAAATTTGGCAACTTGTTCCTTCATTTCTTCCTTGATGCCCTTCAACGCGTGATCCATGTTTTGATCATCGGTCAAGAAGTGGGTCGCTGGGAAGATAATGATGTCGTCTTTCTTACCAATGAATTCACCGGTTAATGTATCGATTTCCTTAATTGAATCGATTTCATCACCGAAGAATTCAACTCGGTATGCATGTTGATCCCCAGAAGCTGGGAAAATGTCGACAACATCCCCGTGGACTCTGAAACGACCACGTTGGAAATCGATATCGTTTCTATCAAATTGAATTTCGACTAACTTTCTAAGTAGTTCATCTCTTTCAATTTGTTGACCAACACTCAATGGAATGGTGTGCTTGTAGTATTCCTTAGGACTACCTAATCCAAAGATTGATGAAACAGATGCGACGATAATAACATCATTTCTAGTAAGCAATGAGTTAGTGGCCGCATGACGAAGTTTATCAATTTCATCATTGATTGAAGAATCCTTTTCAATGTAGGTATCACTCGATGGAACGTAAGCTTCAGGTTGGTAGTAATCATAATAACTGACGAAATATTCAACCGCATTGTTAGGGAAGAATTCCTTAAACTCACTGTATAGTTGACCAGCAAGTGTCTTATTATGAGACAAAATCAATGTGGGCTTATTAACGTTTTTAATCACATTAGAAATGGTAAAGGTCTTACCTGTCCCAGTGGCACCTAATAAGATTTGATTCTTTTGACCATCCAATACACCCTTAGTTAATTTACTAATTGCTTCAGGTTGGTCACCAGTAGGTTTGTATTTCGAAACTAAATCAAATTTATTGTTCTCTTCACGTTTTATTTCCAAACAAAGTCCTCCTTTGTTTTTAACTCGGAGCTCTAGGCTCATTCACTGTAGTTTAATAATATTCTAACATACGAACAAACTTTCTAAAACTAATGTTCTCCTTGTAGGCACAAAAAAGACTGGCCATTTGACCAGTCTTTTTAATCACGCTTTTTAGTGTAATGAAGATACGTATTCGAATGCGTTTTGACCAGCAATACCACCGTCACCAACAGCAGTAGTTACTTGTCTTAATTCTTTTTCACGTACGTCACCAATAGCAAAGATACCCTTTACTGAAGTTTCCATACGTTCGTTTGTCTTGATCCAACCTTTTTCATCAGTAATGTTTAAGTTACTGAAAGGTTCAGTCATTGGGTTGTTACCAACATAAATGAAGACACCTGAAGCAGCGATTTCGCCTTCTTCGTTTGTCTTGTTGTTGATAGTCTTAACACCAGTAACCTTCATGTTGTCACCAACAACTTCAGTTACGTTAGTGTCCCAAACGAATTCAATCTTGTCGTTAGCAAATGCACGGTCTTGGATAACCTTTTGTGCACGTAGTTGATCACGACGGTGAATAACAGTAACCTTTGAAGCTAACCCTGCAAGGTATAGTGCTTCAGAGATAGCTGAATCTCCACCACCGACAACGACAACTTCACGGTTCTTGAAGAATGCCCCATCACATACGGCACAGTATGAGACACCTCTTCCACCATATTCGTCTTCGCCAGGAACACCTAGCTTTCTGTATTGTGAACCAGTACCAATGATAACGGCACCTGCTTCATAGCTACCTTGGTCAGTATTAACAATCTTAGAATCACCTTTGTCTTCGATTGATTCAACTGTTCCATATTCGTACTTGGCACCGAAGTTTGTGGAACTTTCATACATTTCTTTTGCTAAATCTGGACCTAGGATTGATTTGAATCCTGGGTAGTTTTCGATTTCAGCAGTGTTGTTCATTTGACCACCGTAGATACCACGGTCAATCATCATTACTGATAAATTTGCACGAGAAGCATATAGTGCAGATGTCATTCCACCAGGCCCTGCACCAATAATAATTACGTCATACTTTTCCATAATTAAGCTCCCCCTTTCATTGAATTAATATATGATACTTTACTATCATACAAAACATTTGTCCATTAATTTGCACACAAACTAATTTTAATCTAACTTCTTAGCTAAGTCCTTGATGTATTGTTTTAATTCATCAGAAACTTCTGGGTGTTTTAGACCAAATTCGATGTTAGTTTGTAACCAACCGAACTTGTTACCAGTGTCGTATCTATCACCCTTGAATTCGTGAGCGTATACCTTACCCTTTTTGTTTAGAGTATCGATGGCATCAGTTAATTGAATTTCGTTACCCTTACCAGGTTTAGTGTTTTCTAGGATGTCAAAGATGTCAGCAGTTAATAGGTAACGACCAATAATTGCTAAATCACTTGGAGCATCTTCTGGGTTTGGCTTTTCAACGAAATTAGTAACATCGTATAACCCCTCGCTAACTTCCTTAGCTGGGTTGATAACACCATATTTTGATGTGTCTTCATGAGGAACCTTCATAACAGCAAGTGTTGATGAACCTGTTTCTTCATAACTGTCGATTAATTGCTTAGTTAATGGAGTTTCATCTGTCATTAAATCATCACCTAGCATGATAACAAATGGATCTTCACCAACGAAACTCTTAGCAGTATGAACAGCATCACCTAGACCATTTGGATGTTCTTGACGCTTAAAGTAAATGTTCAAACCGTTAGTTTTCTTAACAGCCTTTAGCATTTCATCCTTACCTTTTGATTCAAGGTTCAATTCAAGCTCAGTGTTTGAATCGAAATGATCTTCAATAGCACGTTTACCCTTACCAATAATAATTAAAATGTCAGTAATTCCTGATGCGATAGCTTCTTCAACGATTAATTGAATAGCTGGCTTATCAACTACTGGTAGCATTTCCTTTGGCATTGCCTTAGTTTCTGGTAGGAATCTAGTTCCTAAACCTGCTGCTGGGATAATTGCTTTTCTGATTTTCTTCATGAATATAAACTCCTATTTTCTCATATTTTCCTATTTCTTAAATATTAATCTAATTCAGCTCTACCCTTACGGTGCATTAGTTGAGAAATTGCATCATCAATTGTAATTTCTTTGTGTAATACCTTGTAGATTGCTGAAGTAATTGGCATATCAATGCCACGTTGGTTGGCTAGTTCGTATGCAGCTTCTGCAGTTGCGATACCTTCAATAACCATTCCCATGTTCTTAACGATATCATCTAAGGTCTCTCCCTTACCTAGTTGATATCCTGCACGCCAGTTACGTGAGTCACTACTTGTTGCAGTAACGATCACATCACCGAAACCTGATAGCCCAGTGAATGTTAATGGGTTAGCACCGAATGAAGTTCCCAAACGAGAAATTTCGGCAAGTCCACGTGTCATCAATGCTGCTTTAGCATTGTCAGCGTATCCTAGACCGTAAAGTGCACCGGCACCAATAGCAATAATGTTCTTTAGAGCTGCCCCAATTTCAACACCGATAATGTCGTCATTAGTATAAACTCTGAAGTAATCATTAATGAATAATGATTGAATATGTTCAGCATCTTTGATGTTTTCTGAAGCAGTAGTTACTAAAGTAATATCGTGTTTAGCAACTGATTCTGCTTGGCTAGGACCTGAAATAACTGAGATTGATTTACGATGACTTTCATCGATTTCATCAGCTAGAACTTCTGACATACGTTTGTAAGTCTTTTGTTCAATCCCTTTACTACCATGAATAATGTTTACCTTCATGTCTAGCTCTTCTAAGATTTCGTTTACTTGTTTTGCAGTACTTCTTGTAACTTGTGCTGGAACAACAAATAAAATATCATCAACGCCTCTAATTGCTTCCTTCATATCAGCATAAGCAACTAGTTCTTTTGGATATGTAAAATCTTTGATGTATTTTTCGTTTGTGTGCTTGTTGTTTAGTTCATCAACTTGTGATTGTTTGTATGACCATAAACGTACTTCATTACCATTTTCAACTAAAATATTAGCAAGCATGCTTCCCCATGAGCCTGCTCCTAACACTGCAATTTTTTCTACCATAATAAATATAGCTCCTTAAAATTATTGTAACTTGCTACCATCTAGGTAGTAAGGCAAATCAGAATCATTTTTGCGACGATAGATCATTAATCCGATTGCTCCTACAAATAGGATAATCGATAATAATTGTGAAACTCGAATTCCACCAAATAGCATTAAGCTATCAGTTCTCATACCTTCGACAAAGAATCGACCGAATGAGTACCAAATAACGTAAGATAATACCACTTCACCACGTTTGAAGAATCCTTGAATTTGACGAAGATTCATCAATAAAACAAATCCTAACAAGTCCCATAGTGATTCATACAAGAATGTTGGTTGGCGATAAAATCCTTGAATAAACATTTGATTAATAATGAAATTTGGTAAGTGTAGTGACTTCAAGAACGCTAAGCTGGTGATCTTCCCAAAGGCTTCTTGGTTCATGAAGTTTCCCCATCTACCAATTCCTTGGCCCATAATCACAGTTGGTGCAATCACATCAAGCATTGACCAAACTGAAATTAATTTACTTCTACAGTATAAGAATACCACGACAAACGCACCAATCAAGGCACCATAGATGGCTATTCCCCCATCCCAGATTTTAACAATCTCGTTTAGATGTTGGCTGTAGTATGACCATTGAAATACAACATAATAAATACGGGCACAAATGATTGCCACTGGCAAAGCCCATAGAATCATATCGTATATATTATCTGGTTGAATCCCGCGTTTTCTTCCTTCCTTAACCGAAAGGTAAACAGCGATTAATACTGCTGTGGCAATAAAAATCCCGTACCAGTGAACTAAGATAGGTCCCAGATTAAACGCAATTGGATTTAACGCAATTGACATTTTTTTCACTTCCTAAAAAGAGGATTATTTTTTGTTACCTGAATTTTCTTTAATTAAACTGTTTAGGTTATCATCAAATACCTTTGTAGCATCATAACCCATCTTCTTAGCACGGTAGTTCATGGCTGCCGCTTCAATAATGATAGCTAAGTTACGACCAGTCTTAACTGGAATGCTTACTCTTTGCACGTCAACGTCAAAGATACGACGTGTTTCGTCGCCATTACCCAATCTATCATATGGAGTGTCATCAGACCAGTTTTCAAGGTGAACAATCAAGTCAACCTTAGTCTGTGAACGAACGGCACCGGCACCGAATAGGTTCATCACATCGATAATCCCAATTCCTCTAATTTCTAGTAGGTGTCTTAGAATCATTGGTGCTTGACCAATTAGAGTTTGTTCATCTTGTTGGTATACTTCAACACGATCATCGGCAATTAATCTGTGACCACGTTTAACAAGTTCTAAGGCAGTTTCACTCTTACCAATTCCAGAGTCCCCTGTCATTAGTACCCCTAAACCATATACGTCAATTAGCACACCATGAATTGATTTTCTTTCGGCTAATTTACCTTCCAAGTAGTTAGTCATGTTACTTAGTACTCGAGAAGTTGTTAGCTTTGAACCTAACACTGGAATGTGTTGGTTTTTAGCAGCACGAATTAATTCATCAGGCGGATCTAATTGAGTTGAAATAACAAATGCTGGTGTTTCTGGTAAACACATTTTCTTCATTACATCAAAAAGTTCATTACTATCCATTCCCTTAGCATATGATGTTTCAGTAATACCAAGTAATTGAATTCTCTTTGATGGGTAGTAGTTAAAGTATCCTGTTAATTCCAAACCAGGGCGTGAAATATCGCTCGTGGTAATTGGTCGATCTAAGTATTCTTCACCGTAGAAAATATCTAGGTGAGTGTTTTCAACAAGATCTGCGACCGTTACACTGTATGCCATAGCCTTTCCTCCACTTCGTTATAAGATAATTTTATCATGTTATTAGATGTTTTTAAAAATTTTTTAGTAGTCTGACAATATGACGTTACAAATTGACATGATCAATGCAACAATCACTGCCATTCCAAATGAAGCAAAATGGAAAGTATTGCCCACCACAAAAGATGTTAATTCCAACATAATTCCATTCAGGATAATACTGAATAATCCTAAGGTTACCAAGTTAATTGGTAAGGATAAGATAAACAATACTGGTTTTACCAATGCATTTAGAATCGCTAAAACAATTGCAGCCACAATTGCAGTTCCAAATGAAGCAACGTAAAAGCTGCCTTGGAAGAAACCTGCAATCGCAATAAATAGCAATGTGTTAATCAATATTCTACCTAACACTCTCATGGTGTCACCTCTTATTTATCATTAAATTCATCAACGTCAGTTAAATTACGTCGAGTTTGTTTGTTATTAGTATGTCCACCACCATAAACGTTGGGGTTAGCCGGAACAATTACTAAACAAATTACATAAAGTAATAGTCCGCCAATTAGATGGCCCGGAATAATTGATAGAACAACAAAAATAATTCTTAAAAGTTGTGAGTTTATATGAAAGTATTCGGCAATTCCACCTAATAATCCTGTTAATAATCGATCTGATTGAGAACGGTAAATTTTAGTCATCATAAAGCCTCCTCGTTAAATGACATTTTAAATAATGTTTATTAAATCAATCTTAAGTTACTTTTCTTTAATTACAACTACACCTAGTTCATTTGGTGAGTCACTATAAATGGCACTTTCCATAATCTTGATACGATCTTGACGGTTTAATACCTTCAATCGACAAAATGTTGGTGAAGTCAAAGTGGCCTTGTAGAAGTCGTCTTCAGTACTTACTTTGATGTTGTTAACCTCAACGATTAAATCACCCATTTCAACACCCATCTTTTCAGCTGGGGTGTCTTTTCTAACGGCAATTACCCTTAGACCATTAACTGCGTCTGAGAACCACTTAGCCTTCTTGTTATCCTTACGCTTAGTTCTGATTAAAACTAATAGGTATAATACTGCCATCACAGCCATTGAAATCAATTCAATGTTATCGACACCATTTAGTAGGTAAGTTGCAACAACTAGAATAATACCCAAACATGTTAACCATAACAATCGATTTGATAACTTTTTGAAAAATTCTTTTGGCATTGATTTGAAAATGGTAAATCTAATTCCAATCAATACAGGTAGGATAAAGATTGTAAATTCGTGTTGACCCATTGAAAATACTGGCCACCAACTAATCAATGTATGAATTTGATCACCTGGAATTAATACGGCAATTGGTAGGACCGCAAATTCCTTGTTTAAATAACCGGCAACCTTGTTACCGCGTTGGTTTTTAAAAATCTTTGGTGATTGATAGTTTCCTAAGAACATATTCATGTACAATGCAGAAACAAAAAATACTGTCACTAATAGCAATAATGCATTTGATAGTGAAGTAGATGATGTGTTGATACCTTCTGTATTAATATACGTAAACAAGTCGAATTTATACGTTACAAATGTCAAAGCAGTCGCAATTACTAGGTTTAACACTGTAAAGAATTGACCTGGAATAATAATCAAGTTAATTAGTATCAACGCTTCATAGATAATGATCCAAGGAAGTGATAGATAAATTCCTAAGACCATTGAAATGATGCTTCCAACAATTCCTAAAATGATGAAGCTTAGCCAAAAATGTTTCAATTCAAAATTGTTTGGTGAAATTGAAGTGTTAAAGTCGTTTCTTTCACGTTTGATACGCTTACGGTAGATAATGTAATTTCTTAATATTCCCAACCATAGTACTGGCTGAATAAATATTAACAATGTCATCCATAAATTATTCATTTAAATTCCCCTATTCTGGATTTCTTTTGCTTAGTTTCCATTGCAAGTATGCATTAATGAATGGATTTAAATCACCATCCATAACATCTTGCGCCTTTGCTGTTTCATAGTTGGTTCGATGGTCTTTAACCATTGAATATGGGTGGAAAACATAAGATCTGATTTGTGAACCCCAACCAATCTCTTTTTGTTCACCTTCGAGTTGTGCCTTTTGTTGTTCCTTCTTTTCTTCTTCAAGTTCGTAAAGTTTGGACTTCAACATGTTCATGGCAGTTTCTCTATTTTGTAGTTGTGAACGTTGAGCTTGACTGGCCACAACAATCCCGGTAGGTTCATGAGTAATACGAACTGCTGAAGATGTCTTATTAACGTGTTGTCCACCGGCACCACTGGCACGGTAAACATCAACTCGTAAGTCGGCAGGATTAATCTCGATGTCGACGGTATCATCTAGTTCTGGCATTACATCGACAGAAGCAAATGATGTATGACGACGTCCGGCAGAATCAAATGGTGAAATTCGAACTAAACGGTGAACACCTTTTTCTGATTTTAGGTATCCATATGCATTTTCACCACTAACCATGATGGTGGCTGTATCGATTCCGGCCACTTCTCCTGCTTGGTAGTTCAGTGTTTCAAGTTTGAAACCATTTTGATCAGCCCATCTGGTATACATTCTAAATAGCATCATTCCCCAATCGTGCGATTCGGTTCCACCCGCTCCTGGGTGAATTTCTAAAATGGCATTATTGGCATCATACTTACCATTTAGAAGCATCCCTAATCTATACTTTTCAAGATGTGACTTAGTTTGTGCTAAAGACTCTTCGAATTCTTCCATCATTGAATCATCGTTTTCTTCTTCGATTAATTCTAGGTTCACCTCTAGGTCTTCAGCCTCTTCGTTTAGTTCATTAAAATTATCGTATTTTTTCTTTAAACGATTATTTTCATTAATGAAGCTTTGGGCTGTTTCTGGATCATTCCAGAATCCTGGTTCGGCCATCTTTGCTTCATTAATTTCAATGCTTTCTTGAAGGGAATCTAAGTCAAAGAGACCCCCTAAAGCCTTGGATGGCTTTTTTGATTTGACTTATTTCATTTTTAGCATCAGCTAGTTCCATTCTTACTCTCCTTACCAAAAAAGCGAAGTGAACTTCTGTTCATCTTCGCTTTATTATTATCTTTCGATGTTTTGTCTGATTTCAGCTTTCATGAACAATCTTGTGGCATCGTAATCAATATCTGAGACCATTTCTTCAAACATTTGATAACCTTCACGTTGGTATTCAACTAATGGGTTCAATTGACCATAACCTCTTAAACCAATTGATTGTCTCAATTGATCCATTTCATCAATATGATCAGTCCAGTGAGAATCAACAACTCTTAATACAACAACCTTTTCAAATTCTAGCATTTGTTCTGGGTCGTATAGTTGTTCTTTCTTTTCCTTGTAAACTTTTTCAGATAATTCAACCAAGAAGTCCTTGATTTCATCAGCTGACTTATCTTCTAAGTCAGATAGGCTAATCATATCAGGGCTAACAAGTGCACTAATGGCAAAGTCTAGGATTGTACTTAGGTCCCAGTCCTTCTTGTCACCTTGAGTGTGTAAGTTAACAATGCGGTTGATTGTTCTCTTAACCATTGGTTTCATAACCCAGTCTAATGACTTATCTTCAGTGATTACTTGGTATCTTTCGTTGTAGATAACGCTACGTTGTTGTCTCATAACGTCATCGTATTGTAGAACTTGTTTTCTTGAATCGTAGTTGTTACCTTCAACACGTTTTTGTGCTGATTCAACTTGCTTGGTGATTAAACGACTCTTGATAACAGCTGAGTCACCATCAACCTTCATTCTTTCCAAGAAGTTCTTAATCTTATCAGAACCGAAACGACGCATTAAGTCATCTTCTAGTGATAAGTAGAATTGTGATAGACCTGGATCACCTTGACGTCCTGAACGTCCACGTAATTGGTTATCGATACGTCTTGATTCGTGTCTTTCAGTACCAATAACGGCAAGTCCACCTAATTCAACAACACCCGGTCCTAATTTAATATCAGTACCACGCCCGGCCATGTTGGTAGCGATAGTAACCGCACCCTTTTGACCAGCGTTAGCAACGATTTCAGCTTCTTTAGCATGGTTCTTGGCATTTAACACTTCGTGTTTGATGCCAGCATCATCTAAACGTTTTGAAATATATTCTGAAGTTTCAACGGCAACAGTACCGATTAAGATTGGTTGACCCTTGGCGTGTAATTCTTTGATTTCATCAACTACAGCATCGAATTTTGATTGTAGAGTTGGGTATAACAAGTCAGGTTCGTCCACTCTGGCAACCGGTCTGTTGGTTGGAATGGAGATAACGTCCATGTTATAGATTTCTCTAAATTCGTCTGCTTCAGTCTTAGCAGTACCGGTCATACCGGCAAGCTTGCTGTACATTCTGAATAAGTTTTGGTAAGTAATGTTGGCCATTGTCTTACTTTCTTCTTGAATGGTTACGCCTTCTTTAGCTTCAATAGCTTGGTGTAATCCATCAGAGAAACGACGACCGTCCATGATACGACCAGTAAATGAATCAACGATAAGTACTTCGTCGTCAGAAACAACGTAATCCTTATCCTTGATCATAATGAAGTTAGCACGCAATGCTTCATCAATGTGGTGAGTCAATGCAGTGTTATCAGTGTCGTATAGGTTCTTTAAGTTGAAGTACTTTTCAGCCTTTTCAATTCCTTGGTCATTTAAAGAAACAGTCTTTGATTCCAAGTCAATCTTGAAGTCATCTTTTTCCTTTAATGTCTTAGCAAATTGATCAGCTTGCATGTATAATTCTGAAGAACCTTTGGCTTGTCCTGAAATAATCAATGGAGTTCTGGCTTCATCAATTAGGATGGAGTCAACTTCATCGACGATAGCAAAGTTCAATGGTCTTTGAACCATGTCTTCTTTGTAAACAACCATGTTATCACGTAAGTAATCAAAACCAATTTCACTGTTAGTTGAGTAAGTGATATCAGCATTGTAAGCTTCACGTTTTTCTTCTGGACTCTTTTCGGTTAAGTTAACACCTACTGATAGGCCTAACCAGTTGTATAGTTCACCCATTTGTTCAGCATCACGTTGTGATAGGTATTCGTTAACAGTAATAACATGAACACCCTTACCAGCTAAGGCGTTTAGGTAAACCGGCATAGTAGCAGTCAAAGTTTTACCTTCACCAGTCTTCATTTCTGAAATGTTACCTTCATGTAGCACAATTCCACCCATGATTTGAACATGGAAAGGAGTTAAACCTAATACACGAGTAGCACCTTCTCTGGCAACTGCAAATGCTTCTGGTAGTAAGTCATCAAGAGTTTCCCCATCTTGATAACGTTGTTGAAATTCTGGGGTTTTAGCTTTTAGTTCGTCATCACTTAGTTGGCTGATTTCATCGGCGTATGCTTCAACCTTATCAGCTAGCTTGCTAAGTCTTTTAACTTCACGCTTATCGCTTTCGACCCATTTTCTTAAAATGTTAGCCATTTGTTTATTTTCCTTCCGTGAATTAGTTTTTAATGTTTTATTCGCTTTATATAAATTCTATCTTTCTTATTCTAACATTTAATTATCATTTTTAAAAACAGATTATCTAATTCTTCTAAAAAAATATCCTTTATATATATAAAACATCCCTTATCGACATAAAGTTAGTCCTAAAACTTGCTTGGCGCCGTTTTTCCTCAGCACACTTGCTGCATGTCTAATCGTGGTTCCAGTGGTATAAATATCGTCGACTATTAGTATCTTTTGATCGACTATTTGGGACTCATGTTTAGGATTAATTGTGAAAATTTGTTTGTTGTGAATACGCTGTTGACGGTTCAACTCAGACTGCCGCACCTTGCGTTTTTTCTTCACTATTAGGGCGTCGACATATTCAATATCTCCCAAGAGTCCAATGACCTGATTAAACCCCCGATTAATCTTAGTTTCAGCGCTAACTGGAATTGGTACTATCAACAAATCTTTTCTAATCCTTTTTCTAATCTCTTTTTGAAAAATCATCCGTAACTGGTAGTCCCCGACGAACTTGTAGCGATGCATAAAATCCTTCATTGCATCGTTGTATTGGAAGATTGATTCATTCACGAAATCATCTCCTAATTGGTGCCACTTCTGACAATCAATACATACTCCGGACTTATCCATCTGACGTCCGCATGCCCTACATATTCTCGTTTCATCGATGCGAGCAAACTGGTTCATACACTCCGCACAAACGTATCGTTTCGGTAATCGTTTAAAGCTCAATAAAAATGAAAGTGACATGTCATATACCATTAATTTATTGCACAATAGACAACTATCCATTTAATTTTTCCGCCTTCTTATTCATATACTTAATTTGATTAATCGCACTTTTTATTGCTAATGTGTTTTCCTCGGCTAAAAACAATACTTCACCGGTTGGTCGATCAAGCTTTCTACCCACTCTTCCAGCTATTTGTACCAATGATGAGGTTGAAAAGACATCATCTTCTGCGCCAAACACAATCACATCGATTCCTGGAAAGGTAACCCCTCGCTCCAAAATGGTGGTCGTAATCAAGAATAGTTTACGTTGTTCACGCATGTCGGATACCTTCTCCATTCTCTTATCGTCACTAGAAAAGACGGTTTCCCAATTACTAGCGTCAAACTGCTTGGCTAAAATATCGCTAATTGGTTTTAAATCAGCAATCCGTGGTACAAACAATAAAAAGCGCTGGTTTTCTTTAATCTTATCGGCAATCTTATGTAGTAGTAACTTCGGTAGCTTCTGCTTCTTTAAGTTTTCTCGCCATTTCTTGGTGTACTTTAATTTAATCTCAGGTAATAGATGCCGATGAAATCGAATTGGTAAGTAGCTAGCTGATAGCTTATTGGCCCTTATCTTCTTCGTCATTTCATTGGTTGGAGTAGCCGTTAAAAATAGTTTGGCACTGTCTTGCTTCGTTGCATTTTCCACAGCAAAATGTAGTCCCTCGTTATTTACAAACGGAAACGAATCGACCTCATCGATAATCAATACGTCAAAGGCGCGATAAAATCGCAGTAGTTGATGGGTAGTGCAAATCGTCAGCTGCGCATAGTGATACGGCTGTGGATTACGGCCATGGAGAAGAATCATCGATGTGTTGGCAAACGCCTCCTTAATTCTCGGGTATAGTTCGACACAAACATCAACACGTGGTGAAGAAATACAGACTCGTTTGCCCTCAGTCAAAGCTTTTTCAATTCCCTTAAACAGCATTTCGGTCTTACCTGCACCCGTAACTGCCCATAATAGGTGCGTCTTGTTATTTTCGAAGACGTCGATAATATCATTGGAACACTTCTCCTGCTCATTAGTTAATTGGCCCTGCCATGTTAAGACCGGCTGCTTAACTTCAAAATCATTGGGCTCATCGGCATACACTAATGGAATGCTTTTAGTTACCCGATCCAAATTGATGCAAACTGGACAATAATAGTTATTGTTTGGCAAATTACACCTGTTTACGGGCGTTTTTTGGCCACATCGTTTACAATAGATATTGTTATTGTTAACCTTAATTGGAACGTATTTATGAACAATTGAGTTATTGAGGAGACTCACATCAACCTTCGTAGCGTTGACTTGTCTACCGTATAATTCAGAAACATCTTTAATCATAATTATCACCATAATTAAGTACGCAAAAAAGCTAAATTCTGAGGTGAAAACATCTAAATGGAAAAAGATTATCTCACAATTAAAGAAAATGGTGTCAACGAGATTGATATCAAAAAATCACAGTTCATCTGTTCAATCGCTAGAGTAGCGAACGAAGAAGAAGCAATCTCTTTCGTAAATAGCGTTAAAGAAGAACATAAAAAAGCCACTCATAATTGTCATGCCTATGTGATTGGTCAAGACGACTCCATTCAACGCGCTAGTGATAACGGTGAACCATCAGGAACTGCTGGTGTGCCAATCCTAGAAGCGTTAAAAAACATTGGCGTTCACAACACCGCTGCCGTTGTAACTAGATACTTCGGTGGAATTAAGTTAGGTGCCGGTGGTTTAATTCGAGCATACAGTAATGCCACCACCAAGGCCATCGAGCACGTCGGAATTGTCAAAAAGATTTTACAAACAGAAATAACAATCGACGTTGCCTACAACCTGTTTGATCAATTAAATTACCACCTAGAGGAAAGTGGCATTAACATTATCGACACTCGATATACCGACAAAGTGTCCGTAATTGTTGCCATCGATAATCCTAAAGTGGAAGAGTTTAAACAAAAAGTAATTGATTTACTAAATGGTCGTGTTGAAATGCATGATGGCGATGAAAAATACTTTGAAGTTGATTATGATCCATACAAAAAAGAATGACCAAAATGGCCATTCTTTTTTTAGTGGTTATCTTTACTTGTGTTTTCTTTAACGACTTTTTTAATTGCGTTTAGTAATGGTTGTCTGTCCTTACCCGCTAAACCGATTGATTCAACGAATAGTTCCAACCCGATTAACGTTGCAATCGTTAGTAAAATGGAACCCCAAATTGTTGAGATTGGATATAGCAATGAAATGAATGAGAAAATCAAAGCAATTCCATAGATTACCAATACGGTTTGACGGTGAGTCAATCCAATTTGCATCAGACGGTGATGTAAGTGTCGTTTGTCAGCATGCATGATTGGTTGCTTATTTAACATTCTACGTAAGATTGCGTAAATGGTATCAGTGATTGGAACACCCAGGATAATTACCGGTATAATAACGGTAATGAATGTAGCATTCTTCAATCCATTCAATGAGAAAATTGAAATCATGAAACCGATGAACAATGATCCAGTGTCCCCTAGATAGATTCTAGCTGGGAAAAAGTTGTAAGGTAAAAATCCTAAACACGCTGCAACTAGTGCAAAAATCATGATTGAAACATAGACGTTGCCAACGTTTAGGAAGAAGAAACCGGTAATTCCCATGGTGGTCAATGCAATAACTGCGACACCCGTTGCTAATCCATCCAGACCGTCAATTAAGTTAACGGCGTTGGTGATTGCTAAAATCCAAATTAGAGTAATTGGTAAACTTAACCATCCAAGACTAAATGTTCCAATGAATGGTAATGATATGTTACTCATTTGAATGTTTCCGAAGAAATAGACAATGATTGCTGCTAAACTAATTCCAAATACCTTTTGACGTGGTTTTAATACAATGATGTCATCGATTACCCCTGTAATAATGATGACTACTTGGCCCGCAAACATCCCATAAAGTTGATGTGTTGGCATTTGCGACCTTAATAGGAACATTGTGGCAATTGTGTATGACACAAAGATTGCCAATCCTCCTAATGTCGGCATTGGTATTTTATTCATTCTTCGCTTATTTGGACTATCGATAGCTCCCCAGCGAAATGCTAGCTTTCTGATAAACGGTGTTACCACAGCAGAAATTAACATTGTCGCGAAAAGGGAAACGATAATTTCGAATTTTAGCATAATCGTTATCCTTTCATTTTATAATACTATTAATAAATTATACAAATGTAACAGATTAAAAACAAGGTTAAACAAAAAAAGGATTCCCAAAGGAATCCTTTTTTATTACATCATTGGTCCCATTGAAGGGTTCATTGGATTTTTCTTTTCTTCTGGTAAGTTAGCTACAACAGCTTCAGTAGTTAATAGTAATGCTGAAACAGATGCGGCGTTTTGAAGAGCTGATCTTGATACCTTGGTTGGGTCAACAACTCCGGCCTTAACCATGTCTTCATATTCACCAGTAGCGGCATTGAAACCAATACCCATTTCCTTACCCTTTAGATGTTCAACAACGATTGAACCATCAATTCCGGCATTGTGGGCAATTTGTCTAACTGGAGCTTCTAGAGCACGTAAAACGATGTTTACACCAGTCTTTTCGTCACCTTCTGCAGGGATTTCTTCCAGATTCTTTAGGATGTTGATGAATGCAGTTCCACCACCTGGAACGAAACCTTCTTCAACAGCGGCTCTAGTTGAGTTCAATGCATCTTCGATTCTGTACTTACGTTCTTTTAGTTCGGTTTCAGTAGCTGCACCGACACGGATAACGGCAACACCACCGGCTAGCTTAGCTAAACGTTCACGTAGCTTTTCTTTGTCGAATTCTGATGTAGTAGTTTCTAGTTGGTTCTTGATTTCTGCAACACGCGCAGCTAATTGGTCCTTGTCACCGGCACCTTGAACGATTGTAGTGTCGTCCTTGGTAACGTTAACCTTGTTTGCTTGACCTAATTGATCAATGGTTACGTCCTTTAGGTTTAATCCTAAGTCGTCAGTGATTAAAGTAGCACCTGTAAGAACTGAAATGTCTTGTAATTGAGCCTTACGACGGTCACCAAAACCAGGAGCCTTAACAGCAACAACGTTGAAGGTACCACGCATCTTGTTTAATACCAATGTTGGTAGTGCTTCACCACCAATATCATCGGCAATAATTAGAAGTGCACGACCTTGTTCAACAACTGATTGTAGTACTGGTAGGATTTCTTGAATGTTGTTAATCTTCTTGTCAGTAACTAAGATGTATGGGTTGTCTAAGTCAGCTTGCATCTTGTCGTTGTCGGTAACCATGTATTGTGACATGTAACCACGATCAAATTGCATACCTTCTACGACATCCATAGTTGTGTTAACACCACGTGAATCTTCAACAGTGATAACACCATCGTTTCCAACCTTTTCCATTGCGTCGGCGATTAATTCACCAACTTCTGGGTTAGCAGCTGAAATTGAAGCGATTTGAGCGATGTCGTTCTTACTCTTGATTTCATTTGACATATTGTGTAGCTTTTCAACGGCTACTTCAGTTGCCTTTTCGATACCGCGACGAACACCAACAGGGTTGGCACCAGCAGTAACATTCTTCATTCCTTCGTTTACGATTGCTTGAGTTAATACAGTTGCAGTAGTAGTACCATCACCGGCAATGTCGTCAGTCTTTGATGCAACTTCTGATACTAACTTAGCACCCATGTTTTCAAAATGATTTGGTAGTTCGATTGACTTAGCGATTGTAACACCATCGTTAGTGATGTTTGGTGTACCTGTTGATTGTTCAACAACAACGTTTCTACCTTTTGGTCCTAATGTAGTCTTAACAGTGTTTGCAAGTTTATCAACACCTCTTAGCATTGAACGTCTTGCGTCTTCTGAGAATTTAACTTCCTTAGCCATTTCTTATTCACCTCATTAATAATTCCGTTTTATCTATTATTCAACGACAGCTAAAATGTCGCTTTCTTTTAGTACTAAATATTTTTGACCATCGTAGTCTACAGAAGTACCTGAATACTTATCGTAAACAACTTCGTCACCCTTCTTAACTTCTGGTGTAACAGTTTGGCCATTGTCTAAAACTCTACCGTTTCCCACGGCAACAACTTTACCAGTTTGTGGCTTTTCTTTAGCATTATTTGCTAACACAATGCCTCCAACTGTTTCTTCTTTAGCTTCTTGTGCTTCAATAATTACACGATCACCCAATGGTTTTAACATTTTGCTTGACCTCACTTTGTTTTTTATGTCTTTTATCAGTATTAGCAGTCAATTATTATAAGTGCTAATCACTATAAATAATATATTATTTTTTAGTTTTAGATGCAAGAATTTTTACTTGATACACGATATAATCCTACAAAAAAAAGATGGGCCAACGGCTCATCTTTCTTATTCACCTTCATAGTGTTCAATGAAGTAAATTAATGTTTGTAATTCATTAGTTAAATCAACGTTTTGCACTCTTACATTTTTGGGAACTGATAAACGTTTTGAAGTAAAGTTCATGATACCCTTTGCTCCACCCTTTACGGCTTCATCACATAGGTCTTGAACTACGGTTGCTGGAACAGTAAAAATAACTACTTCAATTTGTTGATCTCTTAATTGTTCTTGTAAGTCTTTAACATCGTATACTGGTACACCACTTTGAACAGTGTTAATCATGTCGTCATGAATATCAAAGGCAGCTGAGATTCTTACGTTACTATCTTTGTGAAAATTAAAGTGTAGTAAGGCTTGACCCAAATTACCTAAACCGACTAATGCAACATTTGTTAAGTGATCTTGATTTAGAATCTTCTTGAAGAAGTCTAATAAATTATCAACTTCGTATCCATATCCACGTTTTCCAAGAGCTCCAAAATAAGATAAATCTCTTCTAATAGTTGCTGAATCAACTTGAACTGCTTCAGCAAAAGTACTAGAGGATATTCTCTTTATTTTCGCGTCGTGTAAACCGCTAAGATATCGATAATACATAGGCAATCTTTTAGCCGTTGCCCTAGGAATTTTAATATCCAAAATGTTCCCTCCCGAATCTTTCGTAACATTTATGTATTTTATCATAAAAACAAAGTTTGTGAAAATATTATCATCAACTAAAAAGGATTGAACATTTTAATTTATCGGTCATTATATGCTAAAATAGTCATTATTACTGATAATACAAGAAAATTAGGAGGTGAATTTTATGATTATTTTACAAGCAAATAAAATGACAAAACGATTTGGTGGGCAAGATCTTTTCACAAGCGTTAACTTGAGTATCGAAGAAAACAGCAAGGTTGCCTTGGTTGGTCGAAACGGTGCTGGTAAGTCAACCTTAGTGAAAATGATTTTGGGCGATGAACCAATCGATGAAGGTGAAGTCACCACCAAAAAAGGTATCACCATTGGATACTTAGCCCAAAATACTGGTCTAACTTCTGATGCCACCATCATTGAAGAAATGACCAATGTCTTTGCTGATTTAATCGCTTTAGAAAATAAAATTCACGAATACGAAAATAAGATGGCCAATCCAAACATCAATTCTGATCCAGAAAAATTGGCTGAGGTTTCACAAACTTACGACCAACTACAAGCTGAGTTCACTGCCAAGAATGGTTTTTCTTATCAAGCCGAGATTAAGGCCGTGTTAAACGGATTTGGCTTTGGTGAGGAAATGTACGACCACAAGATTAGTGAACTATCAGGTGGTCAACAAACCCAACTAGCAATGGCCAAGTTACTTCTACAAAAGAAGGACCTATTGATTCTAGACGAACCTACCAACCATATTGATGTAAAGACCATCAGTTGGTTGGAAGATTATCTAAAGAGCTATCATGGTGCCCTTCTAATCATCTCTCATGACCGTTTCTTCATGGATAAGATTGTTGATCAAGTCTATGACCTTTCACAAGGTCGAATGACTCATTATGTAGGAAACTACTCCAGTTATGTTGAACAAAAGAAACTTAACTATCAACACCAACTAAAGGAATACGAAAAACAACAAAAGAAAATCAAAGAGATGCAAGACTTCGTTGATAAAAACATTGTCCGTGCATCCACTACCAAGCGAGCTCAATCAAGAAGAAATCAATTGGAAAAGATGGACAAAATTGCGGCACCAACCCGTGATGATAAGTCAGCTCGTCTTTCATTTACTCCTGAAAAACAAAGTGGAAACGTCGTTTTAAACGTCCGTGATGCTGCAATTGGATACGATCATCAAGTCCTATCTAAAAACATCAATATTGATGTTAAACGTAATCAAGCGGTCGCATTGATTGGACCAAACGGAATTGGTAAGTCAACATTGCTAAAGACCATCATGAAGCAATTACCACTCCAATCCGGTGAAATCGAACGCGGTACCGGCGTCCAAATTGGTTACTATGACCAACATCAAGATAACCTACACCCTAACAAGACCGTCTTAAACGAAATCTGGGACGACTACCCTACTTATCCTGAACAACGCATTCGTTCAATTCTAGGTAGTTTCTTGTTCTCTGGTGAAGACGTCGAAAAAGTGGTTGGTAACCTTTCTGGTGGAGAAAAAGCCCGTCTAGTTTTAACCAAGCTATCCATGAATCACGATAACTTCTTAATCTTAGATGAACCTACTAACCATTTGGATATCGATAGTCGAGAAGTGCTTGAAAATGCATTGATCAATTTCGATGGCACCATTTTGTTTGTATCTCATGATAGATACTTCATCAATAAGTTAGCTACTCAAATTGTCGAACTATCCCCTGATGGTAGTGAACTATTTCTTGGTAACTACAACTATTATGTAGAAAAGAAGGAAGAACAAGCGGCCATTGAGGAACACAAAAAAGAAGAACAAGCTAAGATTGAAGAAGCTCCCGATACAAAACCCAAATCACAAAATCAAAAAGAATTCATTGCTAACAAAGAGTTGCAAAAGAAGCAAAGAAAGCTAAAACGTCAGGTTGAAGATTTAGAAGAACAACTAGACTCATCTCAAAAAGATAAATCAGCCATTGAAGCAGAAATGGTTAAACCTGAAAACTTAAATGACATTGATAAACTTAATGATTTGCAAGCTAAACTAACCGATATCAACTCTAAAATTGAAGAGATTGAAACCGATTGGGAAAACGCAATGATGGAACTTGAATAAACAAAAAAGATGAATCCAAAACGGATTCATCTTTTTTATTCTTCATCTTCTAAAAGGTCGAATTCCAAACTTGGGTCAGCATTTAAGTCAACACCAGCAAAGACATCTTTCTTTGCCATGACGTATCCGGCTGCACCAATCATTGCAGCATTATCACCACAAAGTTTGTTTGGTACCTTAATTAGTTCAGTTGTATCAATCTTATTAATTGCTTCTTCTAAGGCACTACGAAGTCCCTTGTTAGCAGCAACCCCACCAGCCAAAATTAATTGAGAAACTGGATATTCTTGTAATGCTCTAGTGGTCTTATCAACTAAAACATCAACGACGGCGCTTTGGAAACTAGCGGCCAAATCGTTCTTATCCAATTCTTCATGAATTTGATCAGCATGGTGAGTGGTGTTTAGAAACGCACTCTTTAGACCACTAAATGAAAAGTCAAAGTTATCTTCTTTTTCCATCGCACGTGGGAAGTTAAAGGTATCCTTACCTTCAGCTGCCATTGCATCAACCTTAGGTCCTGCTGGGTAGTTAATTCCCAATACTCGACCAACCTTATCGTATGCTTCACCAGCAGCGTCATCCCTAGTTTCACCGATTATCTTGAAGTCGCCCTCTTCTTTCATTAGGACTAATTCAGTATGACCACCGGAAACAACCAATGCCAATGCTGGATAGTTAATCTTGGTAACAAAACGACTAGCCAAGATATGGCCGGCAATATGGTTAACCGGAATCAATGGGATATTGTGAGCCCACGCAATGGTCTTAGCAGCAGTAACACCGATTAATAGTGCTCCAACTAGCCCTGGACCATATGTCACAGCAATTGCGTCGATGTCATCGTATGAAACATCGGCTTGCTTCATTGCATCTTCAACACAGATAGTGATTTGTTCAATATGATGTCTACTTGCGACTTCTGGAACGACTCCACCAAATCGCTTGTGACTATTAATTTGCGTTGCAACAACGTTTGATAATATTTTTTCGCCATCTTCGATAATGGCCACACTAGTTTCATCACAACTAGATTCAAAAGACATAATTATATGTGGTTGCACAAAAAAACCTCGTTTCATTAAATTCCAAAGTTATTTGGAATAGTTTCGTATAGACTTAAATCTAAAACCATATCAACGGCATCTTCATGATCACCGTCGTAGTAGCCCTTCTTGACACCAACTTGTTTGAAACCTAAGTCGGAATACAATCTTTGGGCTTTCACGTTACTAATTCTGACTTCCAAAGAAACCGTCTTGTAGTTCAACTGACGAGCCTTCTTGATAATCTTAGCGATTAAGAAGTAACCTAATCCACGTTCTTGGTATTCCGGTTTTACAGCAACGTTTGAGATATGGCAGTCACCTTGCTTATCGTTTAAAGAACTACCGATAAATGCTACTAGTTCGTCTTCTTGACGCAATAGTAAATAAAAGCGATCTAGACGTGGTTTTAGCTCCGGTAAAAACGCTTCGTCGGTCCATGGTGCCTTACCATCGTAGACGTCACGTTCGATATTAACCATTTCTGGAATATCGGTAACCATTGCCTTGGCCAAGTAAAACTTATCGCCATTAATCTTTACGATGTGGTTCTTAATATTTAGGTGTTCCTTTTTCATTAGGTGCTCGGTATTCACAAATTTTTTCTGATACCAATTAATTAACTTTTTCAACATATGAAGTAACTTCTTCCCCGGGATGATTTTGTTTCCAATCTGCTTCAGCTTTAGTCAAACGTAAATATCTTGGTACAAATGCATGAATGTCTTCAACAGGTGATAAGTTTTGTCCATATAAACCTAATCTAGCTGCTTGTGGCAAGTTATCAAAACTATCAGTAAAAATAACTTTGTCGCCAAACTTATTCTTCAATGCCTCTTCAAAATGTGGTGCGTCGGTACCAACAGCATAGACTGTCTTGTCTTTACTATCGATTCTGTCTAACCATTTATCAAAGTCGGTATGACAGTCTTCTAAGATATTTTCTGGAACGCCATTTTTAATTTCATAAAGTCCAGAAAAGACGTTATTGTTTCTAGCATCAAAAATTGGCATTACAAGGCTGCCCTCTTGCTTAATGTTAAGCGCTAAGGTTTGCAAACTTGATACACCTATTAGTTCGATTCCTAAGGTGTATGCCAAAGTTTTAGCTGTGGCAGTAGCAATTCTAATTCCAGTGTATGAGCCTGGACCGTCTGCCACAACAACTCTTTGTAAGTCCGATGGTGTTAAGTCCACCTTTGTCATTAATTCATCAATAATTGGAAGTAAATATTCCGCATGTTTTTGATGAACAGTAGTTGTTTCTGTCGCTAATATTTGATCATCATCCAAAATAGCAACAGTTAGTTGTCGATTGGATGTATCTAAAGACAATACTTTCATCCTGTTTTTCCGTCTCCCTAATAACTTTATTAATATACGTAATAATTCTAAAACAAATTATAACAAAAAAATAGGTGTCTCCATAATAAAAATGAACACACCCGAAAATATTTAATCATTTTTGCGCCAAGTAATGTTGGCAATTGCAGAATGACTGTCGCCACTCATAATTTCATGCTTAGTTAGAATTGAACCGTCATCTTGTTCTTCCATGTCGTAGTAACTTTCTACGGTTGATCCATATTTAACTTCATTTTCGTATCTTAATATGAAATGAGTTGGTGTATGGTTGGTTAGGAAGTCGGCAGGTAAGACGTTTACCATCCAATCCATGTAATGAGCATTGTTTACGTGTTGGTTTGAATCAATATCTGTATATCTTACACGGAAGCTTTGTTTAGTTTCTTCGTTGTATTGAACCTTTTGTGGTTTAGGCATCTTAGGAACTTGGTTAACCTTTTCAGCACCAAATGGTTCTACAGTTTCCTTTGGAATGGAAGCAATCTTTCTTTCCTTGTAGTTCATAGCTGCCCATAAACCAGTCATGTGCATTAACACTTCACCTGATTCACTTTCGATAGTGAATTCACGGTAAGCAAAGTACTTGTTGTATGACTTTGACTTTGTGTTAATGGTGATATTTTCATCAACCATTGGCATACGGTTAATATGCACATCGTATTGAATAACAACCCAGGTAACTCCGAACTGACGGACAAATTCAGCTCCGACACCAAGCTTATCACTATGATCTTCTGACGCTAGGATAATGACATCTAGCATCATCGCAATAGTCATACGACGGGTAAAGTCAGCTTCATAGTAGGTAACTCGATGTTTTTCACTAAAAACTGTTGGTTGGTTTTCCATTATTATTCACTCCTAGATTTCGTGATAGATATTGTAAATCTCTTGTTTTTTTACTTTGTGTAGTTTAGCAACCTCTTTGATTGCTGCATTGGTCTTCATGCCTTTACCAATAAACAAGTCAACTTGTTCTTGGATGGATAATCCAGCCAACTCATCTTGTTCCTGGTTTTCTTGGGTGGCGTTTTTATTACCATCAACAATTACCACGAACTCCCCACGAACTTGATTTGCTTCAGTCCAGTCGATGAGTTCAGAAATACTACCACGGTCGAATTCTTCGAACTTCTTGGTTAGTTCCCTGCACAATACTGCCTGACGGTCGGCACCGAATACCTTTTGCATATTCTTAAGAGTCTTGTTTAAACGATGAGGAGCTTCATAGAAAATCAGTGTTTCACTATGCAGGTTAAGTTCCTCTAGTTCGCTAATCTGGTCACTGTTCTTTCGATTTAAAAATCCAAAGAAATAAAATGGTTGTGGAACTAGTCCGGAAGCAATTAGTGCTGTTAATCCAGCATTTGCTCCAGGAAGAGGGACAACATTAATATTATTATCAACACATGCTTTCACTAGTTCTTGACCAGGATCACTAATTGATGGCATCCCCGCGTCACTAACTTGTGCAACATTTTGTCCGTCATTTAAAGTTTGTACTAATTCATCGATTCGGTAGTCTTTGTTATCTTCTCTAAAACTGATTTTCTTGGTATCAATCTCAAAATGATTCAACAATTGTTGAGTGTGACTTGGGTTTTCAGCGGCAATTAAATCAACTTCTTTAAGTGTCTTAATTGCTCGAAAAGTCATGTCATCTAGGTTCCCAATTGGTGTTGGAACTAGATATAATATTCCTTTATCTTGGTTAGCAGTAAAGCTATGTTGTTCTTGCACTTGGACTCCTCCAGATTAACGATTTAAGATTTCATTACAGAAAATACAGCTTTCATCGTTTTCACGATGTGATCCATAAAACTCGATGCAGACATGGAATCCTTCATTAAATAAGTGTTCCAAGTTTTCACGAGATTTAGATGAACGTGGTCTGCTCTTCTTGTTATCGTTTTCCACATTTTCTTTTTGTTCATTAATGAAATCATGTAGATGTTGGTTTTCAATTCTTAGTTCTGCATTTTCTTCCATTACTTCGGTCAATGCCTTTCGAACTTCAGCAAATTGAGTCAACATTAATTCAGTTTGTGATTCTAAATCCTTGATTCCATCATATAATTCACGTTTCTCCAAACAATTTCACCCCATTTAACTATTTAGTATTTTCATAATTTTTAATGTAGTAGCCTCTAATATATTTTGGAAACTAACATTGACTGCCATTTGGTTATTGCAGTTTAAGATTACTTCCATAATTTGAATTAGTTTGGCCTCATTGATACTTTCGCTTAGTTGTTCAATGTTTTGGGCTTGTTTTGGAAAGTTATAATCCTTACTTCCAGTATACTTAGCATCTAAAACATCTTCAAATATTGATAGCAGCATATCAATCACTACTTGGCGTTTACTATTATCACTAACTAACGGCATGATATTAATTTGTACCAAAACAAATGAAGTTTTATCTCTTTGGACCAGCATACTGAACCATTGACTAATCGCAGAAATAATCTTGGTTAGCCATTCGTCTTCCTGCCATGCTTGGACGGTTGACATTTGGTTGGTTAGTCGTTTAATGATTTTAAACTGACTGGGAATTACACCTAGGTTGGCCAATTCTTCGTTAAATGCTTTAGTATTCAACGGATTTAGATCAACCACCTGGGTTCTAGAGATAATGGTTGGTAGTATTAAATTCTTATTGGTCGTTAGTAGAAACGAAACTATATTAGCACCAGGTTCTTCAATAAACTTTAATAAGCTGTTTGCGGCTCCGGTAGTCATCTTTTCCGCATCACAAACGATAAAGAACTTCTGGTTTCCTTCCAAACCACTTTTGGAAAATTCAGATTTTAGGTATCTGATTTGATCAACCTTGATGCTTAATCCATCAGGTTTGATGATTACAACATCTGGATGTTGTTGTTCTGCGATTCTACGACATTCATCACAATGTCCACAGGGCATTGAATCATCGGAAACGTTCTTACAAAACATTCTCATTGTTATAAACAACGCTAATGATAACTTTCCGACCCCTTCTTCACCGTTAAATAGGTAAGAATGGGATAATTCGTGATTGTTCACCACTTGTAAAAATTTGTCCATCAGTGGCTTTTGCTTTTTCTCAGTCTCTGCAATCACTTGATTTTCGGTCATGTTCTTCCCCCATTAGAATCGATAAAAATTATCCATTGGCATTTCCATTACAGTAGCGCCACCTACTTCAATCTTAACTGGATATGATGAGTCTGAAACTCCACCATCCAAATTAACTGGTGGTGTCATGTATTGTTCACGCTTACTTGAAACCTTCTTAATGATATCTAAAACATCATTAACACGTTCATCTTCAATCCCGATCATAAAGGTAGTGTTTCCTGACTTTAGAAAGCCACCGGTAGTTGATAGTTTGGTTTGATGAACATTATTCTTAGCAAATGCATTTTGTAGTTTGTTAGCATCTTTATTTTGCACAATTACAATTAAAAGTTTCATTCAAAATCACGTCCCTATTTTTTAAATTCATTTAAATATGGTTGCAAAATTTCTAAAACATTTTGGTATACCGCATCAATTGATTGTGTAGCATCAACTGACTTGATACGTTTAGGATTATCCTTTGCTAAACGTTGATAGGCTGCATGAACTCGGTTATGGAAATCGATTGTTTCAACATCCAATCTGTCGACTTCTTCTTCCGCCCTATTTTTAGCAATACGCTTTAATCCTTCTTCTACTGGAAGATTAAAGTAGATAGTAAGGTCTGGCAAAAAACCTTCGGTAGCAAATTGGTTCATTTCATTGATTGTATCTTCACCAATTTCTCTACCTCCACCTTGATATGCAATTGAGCTATCCAGGTAACGATCGCAGATAACTAACTTGTTATCGGCAATCGCTGGCTTCACTGTTTGTTCAATGTTTTGGCGACGAGCCGCAGCATATAATAATGCTTCAGTTCGCTTATCCATATCAACATTTTTTCGGTCTAAAATTACTTCACGAATACTTTCAGCGATTGGGTTACCACCAGGTTCTCTACTGGTAACCAACTTGTCGCCCATTTCTTCCTTTAAATAATCTAATACCATGTTCAGGATGGTCGTTTTACCAGCACCATCCGTGCCTTCAAATGTGATAAATTTTCCAGCCATATACTATAACCCCTACTTTCATCTTTCTATCTCATTGTACTTTAATTTATGCGTTTCAACAAATGAACAACAAACAAAAAGTGTCTTATTCCAAAGAATAAAGACACCTTTAGTAATCAATAACAGAAGATTGAATACGATTGTTGGAAACTTTTCTTTCTCTTGCTTCTCGATATAAAAATAAATATTTTTCACGAGCTAAACGAGTTTGGGCAACAATTTCCCCGTCAACTTCATAAATTGCTTCTTGGGTTTCAGTAGCTTGGTCCCATTGGTACTTAGCACGATCGATAGAATCCAATAGAAATTCATCATATTGTTTTCCTACGTTGTGTGAAAATCTTGAAAATCCTAACATCAGTATTCACTCCTACATTTCAGTTCGACCAGAAACGGCTCTAGAAAGCGTCATTTCATCAGCATATTCGATATCACTACCAACTGATAAACCATGTGCTAATCTAGTTACTTTAATTCCGGCTGGCTTAACTAAACGTGATAGATACATTGCAGTTGCTTCCCCTTCAGGAGTAGCGTTTGTGGCAATGATAATTTCTTTGATTGTTTCGTCGCTTTGCAAACGTTTAATTAGGCTTTTAATATTTAAATCTTCTGGTCCTTTTCCCTCGATTGGAGATAAGACACCATTTAATACATGATATAAACCATGATAATCTTTCATTTTTTCCATTACCATAATGTCTCTTGGTTGTTCGACAACCAAAACAGTCGATTGATCTCTAGTCTTGTCTCGACAGATAACACATGGATCTTCATCAGTTAAATTTCCGCAAATTGAACAATACATTAACTTGTCTTTGGTTTCCTTCAATGCTGAAGAGAACTTAGCGACGTCGTCTTTGTTCATATCAACTACGAAATATGCCAGTCTAATCGCTGTCTTATGCCCAATCCCTGGTAGACGCATAAAACTGTCAATCAACTTAGCAATTGGTTCAGGATATTGCATAATTAACCTTCTTTATTTAAATTACATTCCTGGAATTCCCATTCCCTTAGTGTACTTACCCATTGAGTCTTGAGTAGTCTTTTCGATTTGTGCAAGTGCATCGTTTACGGCACTGATTACTAAATCTGAAGTCATGTCTGGGTCTTCTGGATCCAATGCTTCTGGTTTAATCTTCATGTCTTTCATCTTGCGGTCACCTGAGAAAGTAACAACTACCATGTCTTCAGGGGCTTTTCCAACAAATTCAGTGTTGTTGATTTGTTCTTGTTCAGCACCCATTTGCTTTTGTAGTTGCTTAACTTGTTTCATCATCTTTCCCATGTTCATTCCGTTCATCATAACTATAACAGCTCCTTAATCATCTTTTACATCTATTATATCTTCACCAAAAAGTTGTGTTGCTTGTTTAACTATTTTGGGTTCATTGTCTTGTTTTTCATTATTATTATCATCGTTTTGGTCTGAATTTTCAACACTTGAATTTTCAGATTCTTCTCGAACTTCTTTACCACTATTCTTTTGGGCAACGATGTAACCCTTTCTGATTTCAGGCCATTGTTCAGCCGGGATAAAGACAAAGTCTGGAACGTAACTTAAAATACGGTCCAATCCATTACCTAAAGCATCTTGTAGTTCCTCATCAGTACTTGCCTTTTGGAATAAGAATGGATATTCAAATGAAACAACCACACCATCATGACTGGCAGCCACTGGTTTAGAAACATTCATCAATGCTCGCTTTGTTACGTCTAGTCCACTCAATAATTCATCCCAAATGTTTTGAATGTTGGTCAAATCTTGACGGGTAGCGTTGTCCAAGACTGGATAAATCTTAGTTAGGTTAACCCTAGCATTACTTGAACTACCTGATGGTTTCTTAGCAGCTGGTCTCCTAGCAGGTTCGCTAATGGAGTTACCGCCGTTGTTAGCAGCAACGCCATTCTTGGTTAGTTCTTCGACTTGTTTTTGTAAACTAGCCACTTGATTCTTCAATTGTTGAACCAATTGATTATCGACATTTGAAGCACTTGCAGTTTGCACAGCGGGTTGTGGTTGTGCTGGGTTAGCAGCTTGTTGGTTGTCGGTTGATAACTTAACGGTCAATACATCTAGATAAACGTCTGGATGCATTGTGTATCTCATTTGGTTTTGAATGTCGTTTAAGTCAACAATCATGCGGTAAACCCTTTGGGCATCCACAATTGACGTTAGTTTCTTGAACTCTTCATTAATCACACCTAATTCTGATTCTTCGACCATTTCAGGTGATTGTTGGTATAACAAGATGTCTTGGCAGTACTTGATTAAGTCTTCAACAAATCTTGCTGCATCTTTACCAGATTCTAGCATTTGTCTAACATCTGATAGCGCATCCTTAACATCGTGGTTCACGACATTAGTTAGGTATTTTGATAGTAGTGACTTGGTCACGCTGCCAGTTACTTGCAATGCGTTTTCGTAAGTCACCTTATCAAAGCCAAATGACAATACTTGATCTAGGATACTTAAGGCATCACGCATCCCACCTTCTGCTGCTTTGGCGATGACCTTTAGTGCCTTGTCATCATAATCAATCTCTTTATCGTTTAAAATGAATTCCATTCTGCCCAAGATGTCATTTGCGGTGATACGTTTAAAATCAAAACGTTGAACACGTGAAATGATTGTAGCCGGAATCTTTTGTGGTTCGGTTGTGGCTAGAATGAAGATAACGTGTGCAGGTGGTTCTTCCAATGTCTTTAGTAATGCATTGAAAGCCCCTGTTGATAACATATGAACTTCATCAATAATGTATACCTTGTAGGTTGCTTGAGTTGGCGCATACTTAGCCTTATCTCTAACATCCCTAATTTCTTCAACCCCATTGTTTGAGGCCGCATCAATTTCGATAACATCATTTAGCGTTCCATTTGTAATGCTTTCACAAATTTCACATTCGTTGCAGGGTTCCCCATCTTTTTGGTTTGGACAGTTAATTGCCTTTGCCAAAATTTTCGCAGCGGAAGTTTTTCCAGTTCCCCTAGGACCTGCAAATAAATAAGCATGACTCAATTGATTGGTGACAATCGCATTTTTCAATGTGGTGGTAATAACATCTTGACCAATCACATCGTCAAAACGTTGCGGTCTCCATACACGGTATAAAGCTTGGTAACTCATGGAAAACTTCCTTTCAAAAAACTAATTACTTACATTATATATTCTATTCAGTAATTATTCCATTATCGTTTTTACATCATAGATAAAAAAATCTCCTAGCCAGCATTTGACTAGGAGTTTATTTGTATAAAAAACAAGAAGCACAAGCGTAGAATACTTAGTGCTGCTTCCTCTCGGATCTGACACGGTTCGTAAACACAACTTTGCTTCAAGGCCTTACGGCAATAATTATATTAACTTATTCAGGATTATTTTTCAAGCTTATTTCTCTTTTTCTTGGCTTCTTTGCTTCTTTTACGTGCTGCTTTGAAAAAAGACTTCATTAAATGCTTAGCATCATCAGCCATTAAACCACCTGAAACATTAACCTGATGATTAAGTCTACTATCTTCTAACACATGATATAGACTTTCAGCGGCACCCGCCTTAATATCATTAGCACCATAATAAACATTATTGATTCTAGAATTGATGATAGCTCCTGCGCACATTAAACATGGTTCAATCGTTACATATAAATCACAATCTTCCAATCGCCAACTATGCAAACGTCGACATGCTTCATCAATGGCAACAACTTCGGCATGATCCAACGCATTGTTGCTCAACTCACGAAGGTTATGACCTCTACCGATAATCTCACCGTCTTTAACAACGATTGCCCCAATTGGTACCTCGTTTATCATGTATGCTTTTTTCGCTTCGAATAAAGCTTCTTTCATATAGTATTCGTTTGTCTTATCCATTAAATACACTTTCCAATATATAATAACCTTTGTTCTTCTTGATAATTTCGCAATTACCAAATAATGATTGCATTAATTTCTTAGCAGATGGTGCCCCTTGTTTCTTTTGTAATACCACAGTTAGTGTTCCGTTTGGTAATAAATGATCAATAGATCCAGAAATCATTCCATCAACAATATCCTTTCCTGCTCTTACAGGTGGATTGGTAATAATCGCGGCAAACTTATCGGTGACATTTTCATAGACGTTAGAATTATGAATCAAAACATTTGAGACATGATTTTGTTCCGCATTCTTTACGGCTAGTTCTAACGCTAGGTTATTAACGTCTACCATTTCGAATGTTCTTTTTGGATGATGCTTGGCTAACGCAATTGCCATTGGGCCATATCCGCATCCTAAATCTAGGACATTTCCATCTGGAATTTTATCAAAATTAACACTTTCTACTAAAGTTTTTGAACCAAAATCAACAGTTCTTTTTGAGAAAACCCCGTTATCAGTGGTAAAGGTCAATGTGTTATTTAATAAATCAAAATTCCATGTATGAAGTTCGTGTACAACATGTGGATTAGGTGTATAATAAAATTCGTTCATTTCAAATCAGATCCTCGTAAAAAATTTTTAAATTCGCTAAGACACTGTATCTAGTAGATTAGGAACATTTCAACCACTAAATATGGTGTTTTTTTATTTGATTTTTTTCTGTTCTGGTGTAAACTTTTATATATAAATTAAAGGGAAATATCTTACATATTTCATCAAGAGAAAGGGAGCAATACCATGGCACAAGTAACTGTATACTCAAAGAATAATTGCATGCAATGCAAAATGACTAAGCGCTTTTTAAGCGAACACGATATTGATTTTATCGAAAGAAACATTAACGAAGAACCCGAATATGTTTCATACTTAAAATCAAAAGGATTCATGTCACTACCAGTTGTAGAAGCAGATGGTATTGACTCAATTTCCGGATTTAGACCAGATCAATTAAGCCAACTAGCTTAATTTCAAATTACGTATTATTCATTATAATATAAAATGTTGTTTTTGGCGAAACCGCTAATGGTCTCGCCTTGTTTTTTCTCAAGTTTAATTTTACTAATGAAAGAGTGGTTTAAGCATGTCGTTGAAAGATTTGAAGGACGTAACCTATTACGACCTAAATAATGAAATTAACATCCCTAAGGATGATAAGATTCAATTAAATAAAGATAAAGAAGCGCTTGAAGCCTTCATCAAAGAAAATGTTGAACCTAACCTTAAAAAGTTTGGTTCTCTAAAAGAAAAATTCGATTTTCTAATCGATAATGATTACCTTGAAGAAGAATTCATCAACAAATATGACTTTTCATTTATTGAAAAAATCTACGACTACTTGGAAAGTCAAAACTTTAAGTTCAAATCTTTTATGGCCGCATACAAATTCTATGCTCAATACGCCCTAAAGACTGATGATGGTAACTACTACCTAGAACAATTCATCGATCGTGTTGCTATCAACGCACTATACTTTGCTGATGGTGATGAAGAACTTGCTATGAACTTAGCAGATGAAATTGTTCACCAAAGATACCAACCAGCCACCCCTTCTTTCCTAAATGCCGGAAGAAAACGTCGTGGTGAGTTCGTATCATGTTTCTTAATTCAACCTACTGACGATATGAACACTATTGGTAGAACTATTAATTCAGCCCTACAACTATCACGTATTGGTGGTGGTGTTGGAATTAACCTTTCTAACCTACGTGCTGCAGGGGATCCAATCAAGCATATCGAAGGTGCTGCTTCTGGTGTTGTTCCAGTTATGAAACTTCTAGAAGACAGTTTTTCATACTCAAACCAACTAGGACAAAGACAAGGTGCTGGTGCCGTTTACCTAAACGTATTCCATCCAGACATCATCTCATTCCTATCAGCTAAGAAAGAAAACGCCGACGAAAAGATTCGTGTTAAGACTCTTTCACTTGCTGTTACTGTTCCTGACAAGTTCTATGAACTAGCTCAAAACGATGATGAAATGTACCTATTCAGTCCATACGATGTTGAAAGAATTTACGGCGTTCCATTCTCATATGTTGATATCACCCAAGAATACGACAACATGGTCGCAAATGATGAAATCAAGAAGACTAAGATTAACGCTCGTGAACTAGAAACCGAAATTAGTAAATTACAACAAGAATCAGGTTACCCTTACATCATTAACATCGATACTGTTAACAAGGAAAACCCTATTGACGGTAAGATTGTTATGAGTAACCTATGTTCAGAAATCATGCAGGTACAAGAACCTTCTACTGTTGATAACGAACAACACTACGAAAAACTTGGTACTGATGTATCATGTAACTTAGGTTCAACTAATATCGTTAACTTAATGGCTAGCCCTGACTTTGGTAAGTCAGTTGACGCAATGGTTCGTGCCTTAACTTTCGTTACTGATCATTCAGACATCAACGTTGTTCCATCAATCCAACGTGGTAACGCCCTATCACACAGTATTGGCCTTGGTGGAATGGGTCTTCACAGTTTCTTAGCTAAAAACCAAATCGAATACGGTTCTGACGAAGCAATCGAATTCACTGGTGTTTACTTCATGCTATTAAACTACTGGACTTTAGTTGCATCAAACAAGATTGCTGCTGAAAGAAACGAAACTTTCCACAACTTTGACAAGAGTAAATATGCTGATGGTTCATACTTCGATAGATACACTACCGAAGACTGGGGTCCAAAATCTGACCGAGTAAAAGAACTATTCGATGGCATCTTTGTTCCAAACCAAAGCGATTGGGAAGAATTAAAACAAGCTGTTATGAAGGATGGTTTATACCACCAAAACAGAATGGCTGTTGCACCAAACGGTTCAATCTCATACATTAATGATTCAACTGCTAGTTTGCATCCTATCATTAGTCGTATCGAAGAAAGATATGAATCAAAGACTGGTAAGATTTACTACCCAGCTCCATACCTATCAAACGAAACTCTTAAGTACTACAAGTCAGCCTATGACATTGACATGAGAAAAGTTATTGATACCTACGCTGCTGCTCAAAAACACGTTGATCAAAGTATGAGTCTTACTCTATTCATGCGTTCAACAATTCCTGAAGGTCTATACGAATGGAAGAACGGTAGAACTGATAAAATGACTACTCGTGATTTAACTATCCTACGTAACTACGCTCACGCTAAAGGCATTAAGTCACTATACTATGTCAGAACTTACACTGATGATAACCAAGAAGTCGGTGTTAACGAATGTGAAAGTTGTTCAATCTAATTAGTTAGGAGAATTTATACAATGGATAATTACAAAGCTATCAACTGGAATGCTGTAAGCGACCAAATTGATAAAGCGACATGGGAAAAACTAACCGAACAATTCTGGTTAGATACTAGAATCCCTTTATCTAACGATTTAGCTGATTGGAGAACGTTAGATGACGATCACAAATGGCTAGTTGGTCATGTCTTTGGTGGTCTAACTTTACTTGATACACTACAATCACAAGATGGTATGGCCGCACTTAGAAAAGATGTTGCCACTCAACACGAAACTGCTGTTTTAAACAACATTCAATTCATGGAATCCGTCCATGCTAAGAGTTACTCATCAATCTTTTCTACTCTAAACACTCCTGACGAAATATCAGAAATTTTTGACTGGAGTGATTCAGAAGAATTCCTTCAAAACAAGGCTAAGAAGATTTATGACTTATATCATGATGATTCAAACCCATTGAAGAAAAAGATTTCAAGTGTATTCCTAGAAACCTTCTTATTCTACTCTGGTTTCTACACCCCACTATGGTACTTAGGTCACAACAAGTTGCCGAATGTTGCCGAAATCATTAAGTTAATTCTTCGTGATGAATCTGTTCACGGAACTTACATTGGTTACAAGTTCCAACTTGGTTTCAATCAATTAGGTGGAAACGAACAACAAGACCTAAAGGATTGGATGTACAACTTCTTGTATGACTTATACGAAAACGAAGAAAAATACACTCACATTCTATATGACCAAGTTGGTTGGACTGACGACGTATTGAAGTTCATCAGATACAATGCTAACAAGGCACTTATGAACTTAGGTCAAGATCCACTATTCCCTGATAATGCTGAAGACGTTGACCCAATCGTTATGAATGGTATCTCAACATCAACAGCTAACCATGACTTCTTCTCACAAGTCGGTAACGGTTACCGTCTAGGTGAAGTTGAAGCTATGAAGGATGACGATTACAAGATTTGGTATCCAAAAGATAACAAATAATCATAAATAAAAAGAGGATGAAGTTTAATTACTTCACCCTTTTTTTATTCCTCTAGATGCAAAAAAATACCCGATACAGAATTATTAATATCTATATCGGGTATTTTTATTTACTCTATTTAAGTTGGCTAAAATGGCCTATTTTTTGAATAATCTCTTCCAAATTGATTTCTTTTCACATGGTGTGTCATCAACATGTTCATTTACCAATACTAGCAATTGAAGCATGGTGAATACTAGTGAGTTTCCACGACGGTATGAGATGTACTTAGGTGTCCATTCACTAACGTATTTTTCCTTGTAAGATCTTAATCCTTGGAAACTGTAGAATGCAGTTCCGTACTTGTAGATTAAGTTAGAAATCTTTTCGTCAATAAAACTATATCTTGATTCACCAACGTTTGATAATGGAGCCATTCCAAGGTTGAAATACTTATATCCTTCATCTTTTACATAGTTGAACAAGTTAATGAAGATTCCATCCATTATTCCTGATGGTGCATCTTCGCTTGATCTCATCAAATCAATTGATGTCATTTCATGGTCACCAGTTGGCATGATGTTGGCGAAGGCAACAACCTTGTTGTCCTTATCCTTCATTACAGCAATTGGTGCTTGGTTTAGGTAGTAACTGTCAAAGTATCCTAATGAGAATCCCTTTTCAGGTTTACCCTTCAACCAGTTGTCAGATACCTCTCTCAATTCATCAATGAAGGATGTTGAGAATGGTGGTTGAATAATTTCAAATTTGTATTCGTCACGGTCGAATTTATTCATCAAGGCCCTTTCACCACGATGCTTCTTACCGGCAATTGAGAATGTATCTAAGGCCACGTGACCTTCTTCCCCTGCCTTGGTAAAACTAAATCCTTTTTCGTGAAGTAACATTGTTAGTTCTTCACCGATTTCATAGAAAACAAGTGAGTAACCAATGTTGTCACTATCTTCGATGAACTTATCGATTGCATCTTCAAGTTTATCCATGTTACCAATCGGTTCACCCATGATCATAATCTTGTTAGCACGACATTTGTACATGAAGAATAGTTGGTCTTTACCATCTTCTTGGTAGAAGTAGATGCTCTTATCACGAACATAAGCTAAGTGACTTACTTCGTTTCCACCAAATTCATTAATAACGTTAGATACTCTATCGCCATCAAAAGGTTGGTTTAACCAATCAACCTTTGAGTATGATAAGAAACGGAAAGTTAGAACTAAGATTAGGAAAGCTAAAATCAATCCTAATAGACCTGCAAACCACACTTGAGGTGATGGTAATAGGTATGAGTTAGTCCAGTGGAATACCGCAAACTTGAAGTTTGTTAGTAAACCAATGATTAAGTATACGACAAACGCACTAACGAATATTAGCAAATCAATTAACGCATGTCCCCATGAATATGTGAACTTTTGTCTGTATAATACCTTGTAACTTAACCATAAACATCCTAGTAGAATTACGGACATAACTACCATGTTGGTTGGGAAGTCTTCCTTCCAAAGTGTGTTCCATAAGGCAATTACTAAAATGACCGCTGTTGGCCAGAATGCCTTCTTCACCTTTGAACCAAATCCACGCGCAAAACCAATTAATAGGAATGCCACGATAACAGTACTTAGTTGATCTAAGAAGTAGAACGAATAAGGTTCCAGTGATATATAGAATCTATTAACTAGCACTAAGTTAGGAATAACGGCTAGTAATAGCATCATGATTCCTGAGAAGTACATGAAAATAGTGATAAACATGTGAGCTAATCTTTGTAGAATTAGCTTTGGAATACCATCTAAGAAGTTGTTGAAACGTTGGAATACATCCACTACTAAGAAAATAATTCCCAAGAACACTGGGAAAATGTAGTAGAAAGCACGGTATAGGATTAACCATACTGCTGCATCACTTGGTCTAACACCAATGAACATTAATCCAACTAGCATTGTTCCTTCAAAACTTCCAAGTCCCCCGGGAACTAATGAAGCAACCCCTACTACGTTTGCAACAACGAATACTGGAAATACGGCTAGTAGATTAATTGGTTGATGCATGAATGCACCAATCGCCATGAATAATCCAGCACAACCTAACCATTCTAGACATGATCCAACAATTAATTGGATTTCTAGTTTAGAGGTTAAATCTTTGAAATAGTCTGAATCATTTAATCGTGTGATGATAAATAAAATTGGGAAATATAGTCCGCCAAGTACTAGTACAATCCACCACCACCAATCATGACTATTAGTTCCAAAACCGAAACTAAACATCATGATAATTGCTACCCAACAGTATGTGGATAGTCCGGCTAATAAGAAAATAACAATCTTAGAGATTGCATATAATATTTGTTTTTTAGTTGCGTTTTCACTGTAAAAACTAGAACGCATACTTGCACCTAACACACCACCAAAACCGGCGATGTTAGTAAGTGTATTGGTAATCCACCCTGTCTTTATAATATATGATTTTTTAAACTTACCCGGTAGAAAATCAACGATTGTAAAATCATATATTAACATCGGTGAAACCGCGATAAATCCCAAAATTATCATGATAACAATCGACAATGGTGATAGTCTTGAAAAACTTTCAGCCATTTGTCTTCCACTAATTTCCTTTGAAACAGAGAAGATAACGTGTACAACAACGGCTAAAACGAATATCACGAATAAGACTTTTACCAAAGTCATATGTCGATTGATCCAATCTCCACATTTCTTAAATAAAGCTTTCAATTATGTTTCCTCCATAAATCTTATTACTACTATTATCTCAATTAATAATTGTTGGCACAAGGCTTTATATCAAAATATGTACAAAAAAAGAACGTGTGATAAATCACACGTTCTTTTAAAGGGAAATTACTTAAGAGTAACTTCTGCACCAACTTCTTCAAGTTTTGCCTTGATGTCGTTAGCTTCGTCTTCTTTAGCGTCTTCTTTAATTACTGAAGGAGCACCATCAACTAAGTCCTTTGAGTCCTTTAGACCTAGACCAGTGATTTCACGTACAACCTTGATTGCTTTAACCTTTTGGCTACCAGCAGAAGTTAGTTCTACAGTGAATGAGTCCTTAGCAGCACCATCAGCACCACCAGCAGCTGGAGCAACAGCTGCAGCAGCAGTAACGTCGAATTCTTCTTCAATTGCCTTAACTAAGTCGTTTAGGTCAGTGATTGAAGCTTCTTTAATTTGTTCAATAATGTTATCTTTATCAAAAGCCATTTTAATTTCCTCCAATTTGGATAGTTATAATTTTATATTATGAGCTTAGGCTGCGTCGCCATCGCCCTTTTCTGCAACTGCTTTAACAGCAATAGCAAACTTGCGAACAGGTGATTGTAACATGCTTGCAAGGATAGAGATTGATTCGTCGCGACTTGGTAATGAAGCGAATTCGTCAATTTCTTGTAGAGTAGCAATCTTGTTTTCAAGAATACCACCCTTGATTTCAACAGCATCAGTGTTATCAGCAAAATGCTTTAATACCTTAGCTGGAGCAATAGGATCTTCATCAGAGAATGCTACAGCAGTAGGACCCTTGAATAAGTCACCTAATTCTTCGTAACCTGCTTCCTTAGATGCACGTACAGCAATGTTATTCTTGATAACACTGAATGAAACACCTGCATCACGTAATTGCTTACGTAGGTCAGTTACTTCAGCAACGTTTAAACCACGGTAGTTAACAACAATAGCAGTAGTAGCATTGTTGAATTGTTCTGTAACAGCTTCTACACGTTTAGCTTTAGCGTCGATTACTTCTTTCTTTGGCATTGTTTCACCTCCCAATATTTTTTGGGATTTAATAAAAAATCCCTATGCCACCTAGACATAGAGAAACCGTTTTAAGTGTCCTCGTTGGGATATTAAGGTACAAGTACCACCCAAGTCTTAGGTAGATATCAATTTTTATAACAAATAGTAGTTTACTATATATATAAACTTTGGTCAATAGGGATTTTCAAATTCCAAATTAATTACTTAACTTTAGAATGATTCTAGATCAACCTTTACACCAGGTCCAAAGGTTGTTGAAACTGATAGGTTACTGATGTAAGTACCACGAACTGAAGCTGGACGGTTCTTAACGATCAAGTCTTCAATAGCCTTGAAGTTACCAACTAGCTTGTCAGCATCGAATGATGACTTACCGATGATAACAGCAACGTTTCCGTCACGGTCAGTACGGTAAGTAACCTTACCTGATTTAGAATCAGATACGGCCTTCTTAACATCCATAGTAACTGTACCAGTCTTAGGGTTTGGCATTAAGTTCTTTGGTCCAAGAACACGACCTAGACGACCAACTTGAGCCATCATGTCTGGTGTTGCGATAGCAACATCAAAGTCTAACCAACCGTTTTGGATTTTTTCAGCTAGGTCTGCTTCACCAACAAAGTCAGCGCCGGCTTCTTCAGCTTCCTTAGCCTTGTCACCCTTAGCAAATACAACAACTTTTTGGTCTTTACCTGTACCGTTTGGTAAGACAACAGCACCACGTAATTGTTGATCAGCTTGTTTAGTGTCAACATTTAAGTTAAATACAACTTCAACAGTTGAATCGAACTTAGCAAAATCAATTTTCTTTACAAGATCAACAGCTTCTTCAACTGAGTAAGCCTTGTTACGGTCTACTTGTTTTAAAGCATCTTGATACTTTTTACCTCTTTTTTGAGCCATCTGTGTTTTCCTCCTTGCAATTGTGGTTGTAACGGATAAACCTCCCACATAACACCTAAATAATAGGTGTTATGGTACTACAGTATAGAAATGATTGTTGAATTAACCTTCAACAGTGAATCCCATACTACGTGCAGTACCTTCGATCATACGCATTGCGGCTTCAACATCAGCTGCGTTTAGATCTTTCATCTTAGTTTCGGCGATTTCCTTAACTTGGTCCTTAGTTACACTAGCAACCTTGTTAGTGTTTGGTTCACCGGAACCATGTTCAACACCAGCAGCCTTCTTCAATAGAATTGAAGCAGGTGGTGTCTTAGTAATGAAATCGAATGAACGATCTTCATATACAGAAATCACAACTGGAATCAAGTATCCTGCTTGATCAGCAGTACGAGCGTTGAATTCCTTAGTGAATCCCATAATGTTAATACCAGCTTGACCCAATGCAGGTCCAACTGGAGGAGCAGGTGTTGCTTTACCCGCAGGAATTTGCAATTTAACTACGTTAGCTACTTTTTTAGCCACGAGACATACCTCCTTAAGTCCGTGTGTGGTAAAAATTGGAGATGAGATTTCTCCTCCCACTTAAGTATGCGTAAACATACAACAAATAATATATCACGTTTAAATATTTTTAACAACCCAAATTTTTATCTAATTGGTTGTACTTGGTTAAAGTTTAATTCAGCAGTAGTTGCACGACCGAACATATCAATATTAACCTTCAACTTACCTTTTTCGTCATCTTTTTCGATAACCTTACCTGAAAGATCAGCAAAGGCACCGTCAATAATAGTAATTGTGTCTCCCACTTCAGCATCCAATTCTTGCTTTTCTTGAGAAACGCCAAGACGACTTAGAACTAGTTCTACTTCATCTGGTAGCAATGGAGTTGGCTTACTTCCTTGACCATGTGATCCGATAAATCCAGTAACACCTGGAGTATTTCTAACGATGTACCATGCTTCGTCAGTCATAACCATTTCTACTAGTACATAACCAGGGAAAGTCTTTTCCATCTTAGCCTTGTCTACACCATCTTTAACTTCGTGTTCTTCTGTTTCCGGAACAACTACTCTAAAGATAAAGTTTGACATACCCATTGATTCTTTACGTGAATCAAGGTTAGCCTTAACTTTGTTTTCGTATCCTGAGTAAGTATGAATAACATACCATTGCTTTTCTGCTGATTCCATTAAAATTAGCTCCCTCTATGATTTTTTGCAAAATAAAAAAACTCCGCACTCACGAAGTTTCAAACTACCTATTATAATATCACTATTTACTATAATTTAAAACAGTAAATTATAGGTATAGTAATCCTGATTGAATTGCCCAGTCAACAATTGCAAAGAAGATTGCAAAGATAATTGACATTGATACTACGATGGTAGTGTCAATTCTAGTTTGGTGACCATTAGGCCAAACAACTAGTTTCATTTCAGTACCAACACTCTTAAAGAACTTAAATAATTTCATAGTTTTCCTCCACTAACGTGTTTCTTTATGCATCGTAGCCTTGCCACAATGTTTACAGTATTTTTTTACTTCTAATCGATTGTCATGGTTATTACCCACTGAGGTTGTGTAATTACGGGATCCGCAGACCTCACATTGTAAAGCAACTTTATTCTGTGACATCATATACATCCCCCTTTTGAATAAATTCATAATAGCATTTATATTTTTGATAGTCAATTTATGCTAATAGCTAGTCATAGACCTTTTTTACAATCTTTTTTAACTTATTTTTGACCCTAGCAATACAATTATCAACTATATTAGTAGCGTTCTCTGGATGTCTTGCTAAAGCCAGCTTTAATCTATCGATTGAAAAATTATTTTCATTAATCAAATCTTCTAGATAGCAAAAGGCAATTTCGGATTCCAAAGGTGATAGTCTAGCAATCAACTCTTCATAGCAAATCTTGATATTCATTGATTGATCTGGCGTTAAAAAGATTCTATCCTTCAAGCTGTTTTGAAAGTATAACTCGTTAGCATTATATGAAACCATTTTATCAACTGGCATCCGCTTTTTGGCTTTTCTTTTTCTTAAGATGTCATATAGATGATTCTTTAAACTAATTTGGTATAACGTTCCAAATGTCGCTTTATGGTTTTCATCATAATTACGAATGTTTTTTACCATTACTAGCATTGATTCTTGATACCAGTCGTCGATGTCCATATCGTGCAAGTAATAATTACGCCACACTTTATTAACCAACGGCTTGTATTTATCAAACAGCTTTTGCAGTGACTCTTCATTGCCTGTTTCTTTAAAATCAAGAATTAATTCTATATCAATATTATTTTGGTCAAATCTCATTACCTATTCACCTCTGATTATAATTACATAAAATAATTTATATAGTTACATAATCATAAACAAGCGAATATTTGTTCATTTATATTTCACCGAATCGGTATAAATATATATAGCTTTTAATCATTTGTTAAATTATCTCTTAGCTTTTCCAGTCTCAATAACTGATCATTAGACCAAGGAGTTCGACGACCAGTTAATTGATTAGTATAACTACGAACCTGCGTCTTAATCTCACGTTTTGAACGTTCAACATCTCGAAGCAATTCTCGTGCTGATATTCTCAAAGCCCCTGCTGAAAAAACAGTCCATTGTTCAGCTTGGTCAGATGTTACTACGACTACCTGAACAAATCTAGATTGCTTTTGCCTAGCATATGCTTCGATATAACTATCAGCTGTTTCATCTTTGTTAGTCCAAACAATGTCTAAGTTATGCTTCTTATCTTTCTTTGATAAACCAGGGACATACATCGCATCGAAGATAATCTTCATATCTAAGTCGCGGTATTTTTTATATTCGGAAATGATATTAATCAATTCATCCCTGGCATCTGCCAAACGATTATCTAGCTTTAACTTATTCAATTCAGGCCAATTTCCGATGACGTTATATCCATCGATTAATAATAGTTGTTTTTTCATTGGCTTAATCCTTCTTATAGTGGATTTCTTGAATTATAAGCTTGATACATTAATAAACTAGCAGCAACACTGGCATTTAAACTTTGTAGTTGACCAACCATTGGAATGGTTAGCATTTCGTCTACGTTCTTCTTTAGAAGTGGTGAAATTCCCTTACCTTCGTTTCCAATGATTACGGCAACTGGTCCTTTGGCATCCCAACGACGGTAATCTGCACCTTTAACGTCAGTTCCAAATACCCAAACGCCTTGTTGTTTTAAGTCGTTCACAGTGTTAACTAGGTTAGTCACTCTAGCAACTGGAATTCTTTCAATGGCACCAGCAGATGTCTTAGCAACTGTTGATGTTAAACCAACAGCACGGTGCTTTGGAATAATCACACCAGTAACACCGGCAGCGTCGGCTGTTCTGATAATTGAACCCAAGTTGTGAGGATCTTCAATGTTATCAAGAATTAAAAAGAATGGTGGTACATCTTGTTTTGCTGAGTTTTCAAATAATTCATCAATGGTTGCGTACTTGTATGGTGAGATTGATAAAACCACCCCTTGGTGGTTTTGATTATCTGAAAGTAAGTCTAACTTTTGCTTTGGCACAGTTGAAATTACTAGGTGCTTTTGCTTAGCTAGCTTGATGATTTCTTCAACACTTTTTTCGTCTTTCTTGATTCCATTTTGTAGGAAAACCTTGTTGATTTCTTGCTTTCCTCTTAGAGCGGAAACAACCGGATGGCGTCCGATTATAAATTCACTTTGGTCATTAGTCTTCATATTTTGGCCTCCCAGCATCGACTTGTTCAATACACCAGTTAGATAGTTCTTCTAAACGGTCATCTTGTTTGCTTAATGAAAGATACCCCATCATGGCTTCAAAACCAGTTGAATGGCGGTAAGTCAAAACGCTAGTGTTCTTAGCATGTGTGTAACTCTTAGCATTACGACCTCTCTTGAACACTGCATCCTCTTCATCTGTTAGGATGTCGTCTTCAATCATCAAATCGATTAATGCTGCTTGAGCCTTTGCTGACACGTACTTTCTAGCTGACTTTTGTAGGCGGTTAGGCTTAGTAATCCCTAAGTTTAAAAGGTGTTTTCTTACGAACACTTCGTAAACTGAATCGCCAAGATATGCTAATGCAATTCCATTTAACTGTTTATAATCCACGTTCTGGTTTTCCATCATTTATTCCCTTCTGAAACGAGTACCTTGAGCAGTATCTTCTAGGATAATCCCTTGGTCTCGTAGTTGATCTCTAATTTCGTCACTTCTTGCGAAGTCCTTGTTCTTTCTAGCTTCGTTACGTTCATCAATCAATGCTTGAACTGAATCGTCATCTAGTGTTTCTTCCTTGAAGACAACACCAAAAATAGAAGCCATCTTTTCTAGCTTTTCAATAATTAGGTTAACAGTATCCTTACCTACTTCAGGTCTTTGCGCATACATGTTACCAAGTTTAGCTAGTTCGTATACACAATCAATTCCGTTTTGTGCATTGAAATCATCATCCATCGCATCTTGAAAATCTGCTTGAATTTGTCTGATTTCTTGTTCTAGTTTCATATCAATAATATCTGTTGCATCGCTTAGACGATACTTCAAGTTATTGTAAGCATTTCTTAACTTGTTTAGGTTGTTTTCTGCAGCCTGTAAATTAGTTTCGTTGTATTGAATTGGACGACGGTATTGTGTAGTTGACATCAAGAATCTTACTACTTGAGGATCAACCTTCTTAACGATATCGTGAACAGTCACAAAGTTACCTAGTGACTTACTCATCTTTTCGTTTTCATCACCAACGGTAACAAAACCATTGTGCATCCAATAGTTAACAAACTTTTCACCAGTCTTGGCCTCACTTTGTGCACGTTCGTTTTCATGATGAGGGAACTTCAAGTCTTCCCCACCACCATGGATATCGATTGTATTACCCAAGTACTTGGTAGACATTACTGAACATTCAATGTGCCAGCCAGGACGACCTTTACCCCATGGTGAATCCCATGAGATTTCGCCTGGTTTAGCAGACTTCCATAAAACAAAATCAATTGGATCTTCTTTCTTAGAAAGTTCTTCTTCTGACACGTGTTGGCTAGCTCCTGATTCCAAATCATCTACGCTTTGGTGTGATAAATGACCGTAATCATTGAACTTTCTTGCTCGATAGTAAACATCTCCGTCAACAGCATATGCATAACCATCATCAACCAATTCTTTTACGAATTGAATAATTCCATCAATATTATCAGTAGCCCTTGGATTAACAGTTGCTGGTTCAACGTTCAAAGCAGCCACATCTTCTTTGTAGGCTTCAATGTACTTGTTAGCAATATCCATTACTGTACTGTTTTCTTCTTTAGCTTCATTAATTAATTTATCATCAACATCCGTAAAATTAGAAATGTAATTCACTTGGTAACCACAATATTCAAAGTAACGACGAATAGTATCAAATGCAACAATACTACGCGCGTTTCCAATATGAATATAGTTATATACTGTTGGACCACAGACATACATACCAACTGTTCTTGACTTAATTGGCTTAAATACGTCTTTTTCTTGAGTTAATGTATTATAGATCCTTAGCATTAATGGCACCCCTATTCCTATTTTTTATACTTATTTCATTCTATCATAATAATGGTCACTATATTAGGATAAATTCAAATAAAAAAGCCCGCCAAAGCATGCTTTAGCGAGCCTTATTTATTATTGATTGATTTGCTTTAAAGTTTCATCAATGTGTTTTAGAGCCTTTTCTCTACCAATCAATTCGATTGATTCAGGTAGTTCAGGACCGTGACTTTCATGAGTAACGGCAATTCTGATTGGCATCCATAGTTGACGTCCCTTGATCTTAGTTTCCTTTTGAATTTCCTTAATTGTCTTTAAGATTTCAATCTTATCGAAAACTGGAACATCCTTAATCTTTTCAGCAAAGGCCTTTAGAACAACTGGTGCAGTTTCGTTTTGAATTTCTTCAAGAGCTTCACCAGAAACCTTAGCTGGTTCGTTAAAGAATACGTCAGCCATTGAGTTGATTTGAGCCATGTAGCTCATTTGTTGCTTGTAAGTGTTGATTAACTTACGAGCCCATTCGATAGTTAAAGCGTCTGGGTTTTCAGGAATGTTACCCTTGGCGATTAATTGACGTAATGCTAAGTCCATAACAACGTCTTCATCAGCAGCCTTAACGTATTGGTTGTTAATCCATTCTAATTTCTTGTTATCGAAGTTAGCTGGTGACTTGCTTAGACGGTGTTCGTCGTACATCTTGATGAAATCACGTTGTGAGAAGATTTCATCTTCACCCTTTGGTGACCAACCTAATAGAGTAATGAAGTTAAACATTGCTTCTGGTAGGTACCCTAGGTCTCTGTATTGTTCGATAAATTGAATGATTGATTCATCACGTTTACTTAGCTTCTTACCAGTGTCGGCACTAGTAATTAAACTCATGTGACCGAATACAGGAGCTTCCCAACCAAATGCTTCGTACATCATTAATTGTTTTGGTGTATTAGCAACGTGGTCGTCACCTCTGAATACGTGTGAAATTTGCATTTCATGATCATCAATAATAACCGCGAAGTTGTAAGTAGGCATTCCGTCACGTTTTACGATAACGAAGTCCCCACCAATAGTATCAGAGTTAAATTCAACATGACCCTTAACAACATCGTCCCATGCGTAAGTCTTGTTCTTTGGTACTCTGAAACGAATAACTGGTTTCAAACCTTTAGCTTCTGATTCAGCCATTGATTTTTGAATTTCTTCTTCTGACATACCAGCATATTCGTATTCGTAATGAGGCATAATGCCCTTTGCACGTTGTTCTTCACGATCAGCTTCTAGTTCTTCTTCTGTTCTGTATGAGTAGTAAGCCTTGTCTTCATCCAATAATTGTTGAATCAATGGATCGTAGATTGAACGTCTTTCTGATTGTCTGTAAGGACCAAACTTACCAGGTTTGTCTGGACCTTCATCCCAATCTAAGCCAAGCCATTTTAAGTTGTCTAACTGACTTTTCTCACCATCAGCTACGTTTCGCTTAGTATCAGTATCTTCGATACGGATAATAAACTTACCTTTATTATGTCTAGCAAATAGGTAATTAAAAATTGCTGTTCTAGCATTACCAATGTGTAAATGTCCGGTTGGACTTGGTGCATATCTAACACGAATTTTCTTATTAGCCAATGATATTTTCTCCTCTTTTTTATAAATTCTTAGAATAACATTCTAATTTTACAATTATTAGCGATAAAAATAAAGTGCTCAGTAAAAATCTAAAGGTATCTATAACCTTTTATTTATCATCAATTCTAGCGAAAATCATTTTACCTGCATCTGTTTGAATTGAACTGGTTACCTCGACGGATAGTCGTTCGTTTAGATGATTCTTACCATCTTCAACAACAACCATGGTCCCGTCGTCCAAGAATGCGACTCCTTGGCTTCTTTCGGTTCCCTTTTTCAAAATCATAACTTCAAGATGTTCTCCGGGAACAAATCTTGGTTTTAGTGAGTTGGCCAATTCGTTAATGTTTAAAACATTAACCTTTTGGAATTGGATAACCTTGTTTAAGTTGTAGTCGTTAGTAATGATTGAACCGTTGAAATCCTTTGCTAATCTGATTAGCTTGCTATCTACTTCTTTGATGTTGTCATAGTCTTGATCAGTAATTTCAATTGGCATAATCTTTTCGGTTTGTAGTTTATTTAAAATGTCTAAACCACGACGACCACGAATACGCTTTTGACTATCAGCTGAATCCGCGATGTATTGTAGTTCATACAAGACAAACTTAGGAACAAGTAATGTTCCTTCGATAAATCCAGTCTTTGCCACTTCGTAGATACGACCATCAATCAAAATGTTGGTGTCCAAAATCTTAATTGATTTATTGGCATTGCGACTTGAAGTGTTAGTCAAAGCGTTTCCGCCCTTTTTCAAGCTAACTCTAAAAATCTTGCGCCAATCATTTAACTTAGTGGTTCCCAATAGAAAACCTAGGTATCCAAAAGTAATCATCAATAGAGCTGGCAAGATTAAGTTAGTGATTAAATAAGGCGTTCTAAATAAAACGATTGAAATTAAAGTCGCTAAAATCAATCCAATAATCATCCCTAAAGTCCCCATTAAAATATAGAATGGGTTCTTTTGTGATAATTGCTTTTCAACCTGACTCATTGCATTCATGATTCGTTTAACAACAAACAATGAAAGAATATAGAAAACAATGGCGCCAATTACTGAATCAACTAGTGCATTATTTAATAAAATTGAAGGGTTTTCCCACAATGCATGCCAAATAACGGGTAAATAAATTACCCCTAGCGTTGCTCCTAAAATGACAAATATAAATTGGATAACCGTAAATCGATCAATTTTTTTCATTATTATCTTCCTCAGTATGTGTTAGTTAAGTGCGATTTTAATCGCTTGAGCCAGTGTGGATACACCAACGACTTCAATTCCGTCTGGAGCAGTCCATCCTGACATATTATGTTTTGGTATCAATACGCGCTTAAAGCCCAGCTTTTGTGCTTCTAAAACACGTTGTTCAATGCGGTTAACTCGTCTAATTTCACCAGTTAAACCAATTTCACCGATATAACATTCACTAGGGTCGGTTCCCCTGTTCTTGTAACTTGATGCCACACTAATGGCTACAGCCAAATCAATTGCTGGTTCGTTCAACTTAACTCCACCAGCAGCCTTTAAGAAGGCATCTTGGTTTTGTAGCATTAGTCCGGCACGTTTTTCAAGCACCGCCATTAAAACTGCTACACGGTTACGGTCAATCCCGGTAGCGGTTCTTTGGGCGTTCCCGAATACGGATGGTGTTACCAATGCCTGAATTTCGACTAGGATTGGTCTGGTTCCTTCGATTGAGACAACGATTGCAGAACCATTGGCGTCCTTCAAGCGTTCTTCCAAGAAGACCTCTGATGGATTAGCAACTTCTCGTAGTCCGGATTCTTGCATGTCAAAAATCCCTAACTCGTCGGTTGAACCAAAACGGTTCTTCACGGCCCTTAAGATACGGTAAGAATGATGCATGTCTCCTTCAAAGTATAAAACAGTATCAACCATGTGTTCCAAAGTCTTAGGTCCGGCAATTGAGCCACCCTTAGTAACGTGGCCAACCACAAAGATTGTAATTCCATTGGTCTTTGCAATGGACATTAAATCTGCGGTAATTGCTCTTACCTGTGATACGGAACCAATTGCGGAATCAACCTCTGGCTCAGAAATCGTTTGAACAGAATCTATTACGACTGCATCTGGCTTAATATCATCAATGGCAGACTTGATGGCACCCATATCGGTTTCTGGATATAGATACATGTTGGAGCCATTCACTGATAAACGTTCCGCTCTGAGCTTAATTTGACTGGCACTTTCTTCCCCAGATACATATAAGACGCGTTGGTCCTTAGCACCTAATTGGCCAGAAATTTGAAGTAACAGTGTGGATTTCCCGATACCAGGATCTCCACCAATTAAAATTAATGAGCCCGGAACAATTCCGCCACCTAATACACGGTTAAATTCTTGGGACTCAGTTTCAAAACGTGATTCCTTTTCAAACTTAACGTCTTTGATTAGTTGTGGTTTTGTTTGCTGACCATTGAAATCCATTCGGTGAGTCGATTTCAAACTAGATGTTTCTTTTTGAACGGTTTGTTCTTCAAATGTATTCCATTTTCCACAGTTAGGACAATGTCCCAAGTACTTTGGTGAAATGTATCCACATTCTTCGCAAACAAATTGGGTCTTTACTTTAGCCACATTAATTTCCTTTCTTTAATTCCTTTTTTATTCGCCTGATGAACCAAAACCACCAATTCGTTTAGTCCCCTTGTTGGAGTCATCATCAGTTGTTAAGAATGGTACAAAAATACCTTGAGCAATTCTTTCACCCTTCTTAATCTTTCTGTCTAGTAATCCGAAGTTAGTCATTTGAACAAACAACTCACCTTCGTTACTTTCGTTACCATAGTAATCAGCATCAACGATACCAATTCCGTTTGGTAAAACCATGCCTCTCTTTAATGGACCACTTGAACGATTAGCAATAATAAGCATTTCGTCTGGTTGCATGTAAGCCTTAATTCCGGTTGGAACTAATAATGGACGTAAGATATCCTTTGCACGTTGCATCTCATCTTCAGATACGTCTTTTTCATGCTTAATTGCCCAAAGAACTTTTAAAAATCCTAATTTCCAAATTGAAGGCAATACAAAATCGACACCTGCTTCGATATCATAACCTGCTGCTTGTTTAGTAGAACGATAAGGTAGATTGATGCCTTTATCCTTGTACTTTGTAACTACTTCAAATCCTCTTTTCATATCTACACATCCTGTTAATTTATTAGTATTATTATACTATGTATTTTATATGAAAACTGTTAACAATTAAATACAAATATTTTATTTGACAAACTCACGATAACCATAGAAAATTAATATAGTATTATTGAGGTATATTTAATACCTTTGTTCGAAACCTTTCGTCTGAATGTATAAGCATTCAAAGTCGATTTAACGTCGTTTTACCGAATATTTTAGAGGGGAAAAGGATTATGGATAAAGAATTAATGAAAAAAGTTGCCGGCCAAGAAGCTGTCAAATATATCAAAGACGGTATGACTGTTGGTCTTGGGACAGGTTCAACTGTGAAATACTTGTTGGATGCATTGGGAGAACGAGTAGCCAAAGAAGGATTACGTATTATTGGTGTTCCAACTTCCAACCGCTCAGCAAAGCGTGCTCGTGACTTGGGAATTGATGTTAAAAGTATCGATGACGTTGACCATATTGACTTAACAATTGACGGTGCTGACCAAATCGATGAAAATTTCCAAGGTATCAAGGGTGGCGGTGTTGCCCACCTTCGTGAAAAAATTGTCGCAATCAACTCAGATCGAAATATCTGGATTGTCGATGCAACAAAGATGGCCAAAAACCTTGGCTCTTTTCCCCTTCCTTTGGAAGTTACTCCATACGGAAGCACTCACCTATTCAAACGTTTAGACGATATGGGTTACCATCCTACTTTTAGAACCAATGCTAAGGGTGGTCACGTGTTAACTCACGCTGATAACTACATTATCGATTTAAACTTAGGTTACATTGAACATCCCCACGAACTTGAAACCATCCTAAACAACATGACTGGAATCGTTGAACATGGTCTATTCCTAGACGTTGTTGACATGGTAATTGTCGGATATGAAGATCATTCAGAAACATTCGACGCTAAAAGAAAATAATTAATTTAAACCGTGATAGTAAGTACGACTTATTATCACGGTTTTTTGTTTTTAAAGGCATTTGACCTGAGTGATATAATATTATAAAAGCAAGGAGGAATCATGATGTCAAAAAGTATTAGTAATGAAAATATCCAAAAGTATCATAACGATTTATTAGACCGTAAAGAAGCTAAGGTAATGCAAAGAGCCGTCAGCCATAATGGTATCAACCCTTCAGCTGCCAACTTCGAAGCGGAAGGTAACATGAAGCCAAACTTTTCAATTGAAATCGATACTGGTGAAGTTGCCAACCAAAAACATAGTGGCCGTTGCTGGATTTTCGCAGCGCTAAATACTATGCGTCATAACCTAGCTAAAAACTTCAACTTATCTGGTGATTTTGAATTATCACAAATCTACACTACTTTCTGGGATAAGTTTGAAAAATGTAACTGGTTCTTAGAAAACATTATCAAGACTGCTGATGAACCATTAACATCACGCCGTGTTTCATGGCTATTAGATTCACCACAACAAGATGGTGGTCAATGGGACATGTTATGTGCGGTAATCGAAAAGTACGGTGTTGTTCCTCAATCAGCAATGGTTGAAACTGCCGTAAGTAACGATACTTCAGAATTAAACGCCGTGTTAAACCAAAAACTAAGAATGGATGCCATTCAACTACGTGAACTAGCTTCACAAAACAGTTCAGATATCGAAAAGGTAAAGGACGAAATGTTAAGCGAAATTTACCGTGTCCTAGTCTACTCATTCGGTGAACCCGTTTCAGAATTCAACTTCGAATACCGTGATGAAAAGAACGAATACCATATCGATACTGATTTAACTCCAAAGAAGTTCTTTGATAAATACGTAAACTTAAACCTAGAAGATTACGTTTCAATCATTAACTCCCCTACATTGGACAAACCTTACGAAAAGACTTACACCATTGATATGTTAGGTAACGTTATCGATGGTCGCCAAGTTAAGCATTTAAACCTTGGAATGGACCGCCTAGAAGAACTAACCATCACCCAATTAAAGAACGGTGAAAGTGTTTGGTTCGGAAGCGACGTTTCAAAAGAATCAGATCGTAAAAAAGGAATCATGGACGACAACCTATACTCAAAGGATGAATTATTCGACATCGATTTATTAATGAGTAAGGATGAACAACTAGATTACCACCAAAGTGTTATGAACCATGCCATGGTTATCACCGGTGTTGATATCGTTGATGGTCAACCTACTAAGTGGAAGGTTGAAAACTCTTGGGGTAACCAAGTTGGTTCAAAGGGTTACTTTGTAATGAGTGAATCATGGTTCAGACGTTTCACTTACCAAGTTGTTATCAACAAGAAGTACCTATCTGAAGAAGATAAGAAGAACCAAGAACAAGACCCAGTTGTATTAGATCCATGGGATCCAATGGGAACTCTTGCTTTTAACGAAAAATAACATACAAAAAAGAGCTGATAATTTATCAGCTCTTTTTATATTGTCTTTTTACTAATTACATTCAACTTATCATCGAAATGATAAACGATTGGCTTTCCGTTTGGAACTTCCACTCGATCAATGTCATCATCACTAATATTATCTAAATACTTAATTAAAGCTCGAAGAGTTGACCCATGGGCGACAATTAACTCGTTTTGACCATCCAATAACTTAGGAGCAATCGAGTCTTGCCAGTATGGCATCAATCTTTCATATGCCATCTTTAGACTTTCACCACGTGGTTCAATCACACCGATTTTTGCATATTTATGTTCTTCGTCGGGTTGATCTAACAATGGTGGGACCGTCGTGTAGCTGCGTCTAAATTCAGCAAACTTTTCAGGTCCATATTGTAACTTAACGTCATCTTTCTTACGACCGCGCAACGCCCCATAATGACGTTCATTTAGTCGCCATGACTTTGTCTCTTGAATATATTGTTGGTTAATTTCACTTAACACAATATGCAACGTTTCAATTGCGCGTTTTAAAAACGAAGTATGAGCATGATCAAAGTCAATTCCCAATTGATTAATCTTCTTACCAGCATCGTGAGCTTGTTGAATACCCTTTTCAGTTAAGGAAACATCACTCCAACCAGTGAAAACATTCTTTTCGTTGGCAACACTTTGACCATGACGCATGATTACTAAATACGACATATTATCATCTCTTTTTATTCTTCTAATGCAGCATTCTTTTGTTCCATCTGACTACCGATAAATGTAATCACAGAACCGATTAGAATAATCACAATTCCAATCCAGGTATTAATTGTAATCTTTTCACCTAACAAGATCATTGCCAAAATTGGTGCCAATCCTGGTTTGATGAAAAATACGATTGAGGCAATTGATACCCCTGCTCTTTCCATGGCTAGGAAGTAGAATGCAAATCCACCACCTGTAACACAGACACAAATAAATAATAGAATCCAGAAGTAATTCATGGAAATATTATGGATGATTGGTGTGTTTGCAAATGTTTTCAACCATTCTACCTTATTCATGTAGTTTGCAACAGCAGAAATATTGGTAATTGATACTAAAATTAAAAGTTCAACAGATCCTGCTAAAAATGTGTAGCAAGTAGTTGCTAGTCCGTTTTGACCGGTAACTTGTGAACCCCATCTGGATACAATGCTGTAAAGACCAAATGTTAGTGCTGAACCCAATGCTAATGAAATTCCCAATGGGTTTGTAAGGTTGGCCGGATTAACTATGACAAGCAATCCGATAATAGAAAGAACTAGTGAAATAAATCCTAGTCGACTAATCTTTTCTCTTAGAATAAAGAAAGCGAATAGTAATGCAAATACTGGATTACAACTGAATAGCACCGCTACCGTTGATGCTTCATCATACATGATGGCTAATTGGAATAGCGTCATGCTGACTACCACACATAAAAATCCAGTTAATAAGAAAACACCTAAACTTTTCCATTTACTCGTCAATAATGTTTGCTTTCCATTCTTCATGACAACTGGAATTAAAACCAATCCCCCAATAAAGAATCGAATTAAGTTCAATTGGATTGGACTAAAAACTCCTTGGACACTTTTTAGTGCAATTTCCATTGAACTAAACATAAACGTGGAAATTAAAACATACAGAAAAGTCTTTTTCAACTTTAAACGCGCTCCTTTAAATTTACAAATTATAAAAAACTTGATACACTACAAACTTAAAGTTCATGTTGTGATGTTTTTTATATTAACATCAGAATTATATCATATCCCACGGCCTTATTAAAAATGTAACAAAAATATTACAATTTATTACATATTTCGTAAGTATTATTATTTTCAAAAAAATAAGTTTATAATGTTACTTATATTTACGTATCTTGATTATAGGTAGTATAATGGGGAAATTCAGAATAAAGGAGCTATTTTTGATTTATGCAAAACAATAATCAAAACATCGATAGAGCTTCCAGAACTAGAGGAAACCAACCTCACTTCAAGAAGAAGAAAAGCCATAAGGGTGCTTGGATCTCACTTATTGTCTTTTTAGTTCTAGTAGTTACTGGATTAATCATTGCTCATGGTGTTTATGTCAACATGAAGAATGCTGCGGATAAGGCTTATCAACCAGGTTTATCCACAAAAGAAAGAAACGTATCTAGCGTCATTGCTCAGAACAAACCTGTTTCAATCTTACTTTTAGGTACCGATACTGGTGCCCTAGGACGTCATGACACAGGTAGAACTGATACTATGATCCTAGCTACTATCAATCCTAAGAAGGAAACAATTTACCTAACAAGTATCCCTCGTGATACTAAGGTTACTGTTCCTGGTGATTCACAACCTTATGAAAAGATTAATGCTGCATATACTATTGGTGGTGCTTCAAGTGCCGTACAAACTGTACAAAACTTGTTAAACGTTCCAATTGACTTCTATGCAATCATTAACATGGGTGGTCTAGAGAAGATGGTTAATGCTGTTGGTGGTGTTACCGTTACTCCTCCTTTAACTTTCCATTATGAAGCTGCGAATGTTGTTAAGGGTAAAACAGTTACATTGAATGGTGCTCAAGCTCTTGCTTACTCAAGAATGAGACATCAAGATCCTGCTGGTGACTACGGTCGTCAAGTACGACAAAGACAAGTGCTACAAAAACTTGTTCTAAAAGGTATGAACATCTCTTCATTACCAAGATACAAATCAATTCTAAGTTCAATCTCAGGTAACCTTAAGACTGACATGAAGTTTGATGATATGGTTGCTTTACGTGAAAGATACGGAAACGCAACTCACCACATCAAGTCACAAACTCTTCAAGGTGAAACTGCTGTTGTTGACGGTATTGATTACGAAGTACCAACCCAAGAAACTCTTCTAAACATTTCAAACTCAATTAGACAAAGCCTTGGATTGAGCAAACTTACTTCATTAAACCAAACACAAAGTCAAACTAGTGACTACAGTGTTGGTTCCAGCGTAATGAGTAGTTCATCCACTCAAATCAATTACTCAACTGATAACTAAAAAAAGGTTCTGGTTAATACCAGAACCTTTTTTATATCCCCTACTTTTACATCATGAAGACAAAGAAAAAGGAGCCATCCAAATGGATGTCTCCTTTTTAAGTAGTTGGGCTAGCTGGGTTCGAACCAGCGCATCACGGGATCAAAACCCGTTGCCTTACCACTTGGCTATAGCCCAATAAAAGGGCGGTAGGTGGGAATCGAACCCACGCGTGTCGGAACCACAATCCGATGTGTTAACCACTTCACCACTACCGCCATATTATTATATGTGATAATGATTTCTCATTAATGCGGCCAAGAAGACTCGAACTTCCACCGGGAATAATCCCGACAAGATCCTTAATCTTGCGCGTCTGCCAATTCCGCCATGGCCGCAATAAAAAATCACAAATATTATTATATGTGATTTTCCCTTACTTTGCAATAGGTGTTTTAAATTTTTTTATTCACCGCGTACAGTGGCACCACTGTGATCGACTTTGATCAATCTCATGACTCCATCTAGTTTTCCGACATTTAATCTGTCACGTAATTGATTTAGTTCTGATTCGGTACCAAATGTAATCACACAACGATGTGACTGATTTAAGAATGTACCGTAAATCCCTAGTTCATGGGCTTGTTTTCTGATGGTTTCAAGTTCTGGCACTACTTCATAGATGTTATCGGTATAAATAGCGTCATTTTCCATCATTTCAGTAGCTTTAGTCCATTCATTACTCATTAAAGAAGCTACTAATACATTGGTGGCACTGCTGGCTTTTACAGCGTCTACAGAACTAACTTGGTTCTTGTAGATAGCCTTGTCACTACCGTCATCTTTGGTTAGGTATACTAGCGCGTTAATAACCTCTGGAATTTGGGTCTTAACTGTTGTAGCCATTTCTCCATTGAAATAAGAAACGGTAATGTCACCTAATAATGCAGATGCGACACCGTCAGCATGGCCTTCAATTTTACTACCGATGTTAATTTCATCGTCTAGTGAAAGGTCTAATTCACCTAACGCATTTGCAATCTTGATTCCCGCAACAATTGCGGTGGTACTTGAACCAAGTCCTCTTCCAATTGGAACATCTGACATAACAGTTAATTGGTGAGGTTTGATTGTTGGATCAACCTTTAAGATGGTTTGCACGATAATGTTGTTTTCATCATTCGGAACGTCATCGCCCAATGCATGGTTAACTTGCCAGTGTTGCATTTCTTCTTCAACAATGACTGTGTAGTATAAACCAAAAGCAATTCCGATTGAGTTAATTCCAGCTCCGATTCCTGTTGATGTAGCAGGTACTCGAATAATTATTTTTTTATCCAAACTAATCATCTCCAGTGTCTAATTTTAGTTTTCCACGACATTTTCCACATACATACTTGTGAGTGTCAATTCTACGCTTACGACGGTAAGTTTGTCCACAATGTGTACAAACATATTTGAATGGACGCTTGTCCACAGGTGCCGGTGCAAATCTTGAACCTCCCACCGTCTTCAATAATCGTTTAAACGCTAACGTATTATGCTTACCTGAATAACCGGCAAGATGGAGATGGTAATGGCAAAGCTCATGCTTAATTACCCCTACCAATATCTCCATGGAATGTTCAGTTAACATCTTAGGGTTGATATCAATATCATGGCTAGCCACATGGTATCTTCCACCAGTGGTCCTTAAACGATTATTAAAGTATGCACGGTGCTTAAATGGTTTGGCGAATGATTCTTGTGAAATCTTTTCCACCAATGTTTGTAATTCTTGATCATTCATTTAAATTTTATCACTTCTCCGGGTTAATCATCGTTAGTTGAATTCGATTTCGTTTAATATCAACAGATAATACCCATACGTCAACAATGTCACCAACGGAAACAACGCTACTTGGGTCAGAAATAAATTGATCACTCATTTGTGAGATGTGGACAAGTCCATCTTGTTTTACACCCACGTCAACAAATGCACCAAAGTCGATAACATTTCTAACGGTTCCTTGTAGTTGCATCCCTTCTTTTAAGTCCTCAATCTTCAATACATCTTGTTTTAGGACTGGAGTTGGCATGTTATCACGGAAGTCTCTTCCTGGACGTTTTAATCCATCGATGATGTCTAAAACAGTTTGTTTTCCATAACCATTTTCGTTAATAAACTTATCAACATCGAATGTGGATAACGCTTGGTTGATTTCGCTTGTTCCCAATGAATCCAAGCTTAAGTTCAATTCATCCACAATTTGGTTAGCAATCTTGTAACTTTCCGGGTGAATGTCGGTATTATCCAGTGGGTTACTACCGTCTAGAATTCTTAAGAAACCAATGGCTTGTTCATAAGTCTTTTGTCCCAATCTAGGTACCTTTGATAAGGATTGACGAGTCTTGTATTCACCATTTTCGTTTCTAAACTTCACCACGTTTTTGGCAGTTGTCTTAGTCATTCCTGAAATATGAGTTAATAACTCTGGACTAGCGGTATTAACGTTGACCCCGACTTTATTAACAGCTGTTTCCACAACTCGATCCAATTGGGCGTCTAATTGTTTAGCAGGTAAATCGTGTTGATATTGACCAACCCCTACTGACTTAGGATCAATCTTAATCAATTCAGCTAACGGGTCTTGAAGACGTCTTCCGATACTTACTGCAGAACGTTCTTCAACGTGAAAGTCAGGAAATTCATCACGCGCATTTTGACTTGCAGAGTATACAGAAGCTCCGGCTTCATTAACAATTACGTAATATACCGGTAGATTATTTTCTTTAATTAGTTCTGAAACAAATTGTTCTGATTCACGACTTGCTGTCCCATTTCCGATGGCAATCATTTCAGCATGGTTCTTATTAATGAAATCAACCAGTTGTTTTTTAGCTTGTTGGCGTTTAGCATCGCTTGCTGGTTTATGTGGATAAATCACTAGCTTATCCAAGAATTTTCCATTATCGTCAATTGCCGCTAATTTACATCCGGTACGGTAAGCTGGGTCAAAGCCAATCACTACTTTGCCCTTGATTGGCGCTTGCATCAATAGGTTATACAAATTTCTACCAAAGATATTAATGGCGTGTTCATCAGCTTCATCGGTTAATTCATTTCTGATTTCACGATCAATTGCTGGTTTCATGAAACGGGAGTATGCATCTTCATAAGCATCCTTCACAAATTCAGCAGACTTACCGTTACGCTTACGGTTAGTTTCTGCTTGTAAGAACTTATAGATGACATTGGTATTAACATCAATGCTGACCGTTAATACCTTTTCCTTTTCACCACGATTTAACGCTAGAACACGGTGATTCTTCAATTGGTTAATTGGTTGTGAAAAGTCATAGTAATCTTCATAGACGTGCTTTTCATCTTTTTCATCAGCATCCTTTTTGGCCTTGCTGGCGATTTGACCATGTTTCTTGGTATCTTCTCGAATCCATTCTCTTAAATGAGCATCGTTTCCGATATCTTCAGCTAAGATTTCATGAACACCGTTCAATACATCTTCGACGCTGTTCAATTCTTTTTCTGCATCCACATAGTCTTTTGCCTTATTCGCAAAGGAATCATCGTTAGCCAAAACTAGTTTGGCCAATGGTTCTAAACCTTGTTCCCTGGCAATCATTGCCTTGGTCTTCTTCTTTTTCTTGTATGGCAGGTATAAGTCTTCGACTCTTTGCATTGATTCGGCTTTTTCAATGTCTGCTCTTAGTTTATCAGTTAGTTTACCTTGTTCTTCGATTAAACGAAGCACTTCTTCTTTACGGTTTTCTAGGTTAGTGATTTTAGTGTTGGCATCGGCAATTTCTCTAATTTGCACTTCATCCAAACTGCCTGTGCGTTCCTTACGGTATCTAGCGATAAATGGAACGGTATTGCCATCTTCTAGCATAGAAATAACGGCTGTGATTTGTTTTTCAGAATAGCTACCTAATTCTTTTCTGATTTTTTTAATGATTGATTGATCCAAATCGTTCATCTCATTTCTTATTTGAGTTTGTCTTTAATTATATCATTGCATTTTTAGATAAAAAAATAGTTGGTAATATTTACCAACTATCTTTTGTTTTTATTACATTGACATCATAATCTTTTGAGCTGTCTTAAATACTCGTTCGATGCTATCTTGTTGTAGCTTACCTGCTTCATTAAAAGCATCTGCTTCAATGGTGTCAGCCTTGATACTGTCTACCATGTCTTGGCATCCCTTAACGTAGTCAGCATAAGCTTCCTTTAGGATTGAGTGACGACCTAATTCCTTGGCAGGAACTTGTACGTTATCAAGTTGTGATAAGAATTCTTTGTACTTATCAGTACCCTTTTGAAAAGTATCCTTTGTGCTTGTCAAATCGATTGATGAGTAATCGTTGTTAGCAACGGCTTCTTCCAATGGATCGTAATCATGACTCATTTCTTCACCAACCTTGTTAGTGTTAGTGATTAAATCAGATAAAAATGGGGCATAGATTGCCATCTTGTTTTTCTTCATAATTCAAAAATTCCCTTCTTACTTCCAAAAGTCATCGTAAATTGTAATTGGTAGATGACGTTTGTGTTCTGTTTTAATATACCAGTTTTCAATCTTTTCTGCAGCATCTTTTGAAACTTCTCTGCCTTCTAGGTAGTTATCGATATCATCGTAAGTGACACCTAAAGCAACTTCATCAGGTAAAGCTGGACGGTTATCTTCTAGGTCAGCAGTTGGAGTCTTTTCATATAAATGCTTTGGTGCATCTAATTCGGCTAACATTGCCTTACCTTGGCGTTTGTCTAAACGCCATAGTGGAGTAATGTCGGCAGCACCGTCACCAAACTTAGTGTAAAAACCAGTTACGGCTTCAGCGGCATGATCGGTTCCTAAAACGGCACCGTGAGTTTGACCCGCGATTGCGTATTGAGCAATCATTCTTTGTCTTGCCTTGATGTTACCCTTATTGAAGTCAGAAATTTCCATTCCATCAGCTTCAACAGAGGCAACAGCAGCATCAGCAGCTGGTTTGATATCTACTCTAATAGTCTTGTCAGCTTCAATGAAAGCAATTGAATCCATTGCATCTGATTCATCAGCTTGAGTTCCATAAGGTAATCTAACGGCGATAAACTTGTATTCATCGTCATTAGTTTCTTCGCGCATTTCGTTAATGGCGATTTGTGCTAACTTACCGGTCAAAGTAGAATCTTGTCCACCTGAAATTCCTAGAACTAAAGTCTTTAGGAAAGTGTTTTTCTTTAGGTAACTCTTTAGGAAGTCAACACTGTTTCTGATTTCTTCTTTTGGATCAATTGATGGCTTTACCTTTAATGCATCAATAATTTCTGCTTGCTTTTCTCTCATTACAATTCACCCTTGTCTTGCTTATTTTTGATTTTATCGTGAACATCCTTGATAATGCTCATCTTGTTGTTCCAACATTTGGTTGATAAATCAACTGGGTATTCTTGTGGGTTTAACTCACGTTTGTACTCAGGCCATAGTGATGATAATACATCTTCTGAATATTGTTTAATATCGGCTAATTCTGGTTGATCGTAAACTAATTTTCCATCCTTGTAGATGTCCTTTAGTAAAGGTCTTGCGTCAAAATCAGTCAATGTCTTGTTGATGTAAGTGTATTGAGGATGGAACATGTATAGACTGTCTTCATCATTTGGATTTTCATCATCTAATGTGATGTAGTCTCCTTCTGACTTACCGTCCTTGCGTTCTGTAATTCTCCATACTTGTTTCTTACCTGGTGTAGATACCTTTTCAGCGTTGTTTGATAGCTTAATGGTATCGACCATTTCACCATTATCATTTTCAACGGATACCATCTTGTAAACGGCACCTAGTGCTGGTTGATCGAATGCGGTAATTAGTTTGGTACCAATTCCCCAAACATCAATCTTGGCATCTTGCATTTTCAAACTAGTGATGGTCTTTTCATCCAGGTCGTTTGAGGCAAAAATCTTAGCATCTGGATAGCCAGCATCATCTAGCATTTCACGCACACGTTTTGATAGGTATGCCATATCACCAGAATCGATACGAACACCGGCGAAATGAATCTTGTCACCCATTTCATCGGCAACCTTGATAGCGTTAGGAACACCACTCTTTAAGGTGTCAAAAGTATCAACTAGGAAAACACATTCGTGATGACTTTGTGCGTAAGCCTTGAACGCCTTGTAGTCATCTTGGAATAATTCGACTAATGAGTGGGCATGAGTTCCACTAATTGGAATATTAAAGTTTTTACCTGCTAAAACATTCGATGTGGCGTTGAAACCACCAATGTAAGCAGCTCTGGTTCCCCAGATGGCCGCAGCAGTTTCTTGAGCACGACGACTACCAAATTCTAGTAGTGGGTCATCCCCGGCTGCCATTCTAATTCTAGCAGCCTTAGTAGCAATTAATGTTTGATAGTTAACGATGTTTAAGATTGATGTTTCAACTAGTTGGCATTCACAAACATTTCCTTCAACTTGAAGCATTGGTTCGTTATTGAATACCAATTCACCTTCAACCAAAGAACGAATTGATCCAGTAAACTTAAAGTCGCGAAGATATTCTAAAAATTCTTCGGTATATTCGTTTTGAGAACGTAAGAACTCAATATCATCATCAGTAAAGTTGATATCTTTAATATAGTTAATTACTTTTTCTAATCCTGCAAAAATGGCGAAACCATTTTCGAAAGGCATCTTTCTAAAGTAAACTTCGAATACAGCTCGACGATTTTGCAAACCAGCTTGAAAGTAAGTTTGCATCATATTGATTTCATATGCATCAGTATGTAATGTTAAATTATCAAATTCATTTGACATTTTTTATGAAATCCTCCTAATACTTGTCGCATTTTATTGTCTTTTATTTTATCATTAATTAAAGAAATAATCATAATAATTTATTTGAAGGTATTGCAATGGAAAATAAAACTGTTAATATTTTAGGTTTTGATTTTTTAAACAGTTCATTCAATGATTTCATGGAAAACACCAAGCAAAGAATCGATAAACGAGAAAATACTTTTGTCGTCACCGCTAATCCCGAAATTGTTGTTCATGCTTTAAACGATCAAAAATACACCGATACAATTAAAAAATCTGACTACCTAGTTGCCGACGGAATTGGTATCGTTATGGGTGCCAATATCTTAGGTTCAGATATGAGTGAAAGAATTACCGGATATGACATCCTATTGGACTTATTAAGTTGGGGTAATCAAAATCATAAATCTGCATACTTTTTGGGTGCTAAACCAGAAGTTATCGCTGATTTAAAGGAACTTATTCCGCAAAAATACCCAGATTTAACCGTTTCTGGCTATCATGATGGGTATTTTACCGATAGTGATGAAATTGCCGCTAAAATCAAGCAAAATCAGCCTGATATGGTGTTTGTCGCCTTAGGTTTCCCTAAGCAAGAATACTTCATCGAAAAATATCGTCATGTAAATGATGGTCTATGGATTGGCCTAGGTGGTAGTTTTGACGTTTTATCCGGTCACGTTCAACGTGCACCACAATTTTGGATCAATCACCACATTGAATGGTTATACCGTTTAATCAAGGAACCTACCCGTTTCAAACGTATGTTGGCATTGCCAAAGTTCATCCGTTTAGTAAAGAAACAAAAGAAGAATGAAGCAAAATAAAAAAGTACATCGACATTAGTCGAATGTACTTTTTTTACTATCTAAATAAAATTCAAATCTTTCACCCACATATTGAGTACGAACGTATTCAAATGGTTGGCCGTTTTGTAGTGATGTCACCTGTCTTAATAACAGAATGGCATCCCCCTTTTTAATATCTAGGTATTCAGCAATTCTTTCGGAAGCAAGTGTTGCTGAAACGTTTTGTCTTGATACTTTCGGTACTAGGTTCTTCTTTTCCTTCAATGATGCGTAGAATGAATCGGTCACATCATCTTTACTTAAACCATCGATAATCTTTTCAGGAACTGTGGCGATTTCAAAACAAATTGGCACACCATCACCGTAACGAATTCTTTCCATTCTCAATACCTTGTCGTTTTGAGAGATGTTTAGCTTTTCAATTTCACTTAGTGAAGGTTCTAGTGTGTGATATGAAATGGTCTTGCTGGCAGGAAGTTTGCCTTGCGCTAACATGATGTCAGTAAAACTAGTCACACCTGACATCTTTTCTTGAACCTTTTCATTAGAAACGTATGTACCTGAACCAACACGTTGATCTAGGATACCTTCGTCAACAAGCGTTTGAATAGCTTGTCTTAAAGTCATTCGACTAACGTTAAATTCAGTTGATAGTTGTCGTTCTGATGGAATGCGACTACCTAGTTTCCATTTACCCTCTTCGATATTCTTTTTAATTTCATTATGAATTTGGATATAAATTGGCAAAGCCATTATTTCACTATCCCTTCATTACTATTCTTGCGTTGCATCAAAACAATCAATTACGGCCTTTTCAAAGCCGCTCTTCTTCAATGCTAATAATCCCTTGATAGTTCCACCGGCTGGAGAACAAACATCGTCAATTAAATCACTAGGTGACTTGTCAGATTTTTCAATCATCTTCATTGATCCTAGGATAGCTTGTGCTGCTAATTGAGTTGCTGTTTGTTTGTCTAAACCATGATTAACTGCACTTCTGCTGAAGATGTCCGCAAACAAATAAGCGTATGCTGGAGTACAGCCCATTAATGAGCCTGATACATCAAATTTATCTTCGGGAACTTCAATCATCTTACCTAGTAGTTCTAAGTTCTTAACAGTATCTGTTAATCTTTGATTAACTAGGTTTTCATTAGCCTTATAAATTAACATTCCTTCGTTAACTTCCACGTTGACGTTTGGAATTAAACGAATGATTGGTAAATCATAGCTAGTTAACTCTTCTAGTCGTTCTAATGAAATTTGCCATGCAATTGATGCTAGAATCTTACCGTTTAGGTTTTCTCTAACATCCTTTAAAGCATCAACAACTTGTTTTGGTCCTGTTGCCAAAATAACCAAGTCACTGCTTGCTGCTACTTCTTGATTACTGTCGTTACAGTTAATACCTGTAGCCTTTGCGAATTCTTGATATTTTTCCTTATGTGGAGCATGTACATATATATCGCTAGCATTAACTTGACCAGAATTGATATACCCTTTAATCATTGCCTTTGCCATTGCTCCGACACCAATAAAACCTATTTTCATAGCAACCTCCAGAACTTAAAAATGATGTGTTTATTATAACATAAAAAAAATGACTAACTATAAAAGTTAGTCATTTCAAGTAGTTGGGCTAGCTGGGTTCGAACCAGCGCATCACGGGATCAAAACCCGTTGCCTTACCACTTGGCTATAGCCCAATAAAAATGGAGGGGAGTGGATTCGAACCACCGAACCCGAAGGAGCGGATTTACAGTCCGCCGCGTTTAGCCAGACTTCGCTACCCCTCCGAAAAGATATAAAATGTAATCAACAAGAAATATAATATCAAAATCATATATGCTTGTCAATAACTTTTTTACCTAATCGCAAGCGTTAAAACTGCGATGTCATTGGTATGTCTCAACCAATCAACAAATAATATAATATCGAAAATCGCGGTTTAAGTCAACACTTTTTAAGTACTTTTTTTAATTTTTCTACTGATGTGCAAATCGCGTAGAACTTGATGTAATAAGATTACCATCACAATTGATAGAACAATTCCAATACTTCCTAATACCAAGAAGTAGTTAACATTATCTACAGAGAAATATTTAACTACTTGAGAGTTAATAGCTTGTCCTGTAGCTGCCGATAGATACCATACCCCCATCATTTGTGAAAGGAAGTTCTTAGGAGCTAAACGATATGTTACTGATAACCCTACCGGATAAATTAGCATTTCACCTAAGCAAACCATACCGACAGTTGCAATGATCCATAATGGATTAACTTCACTACCCGCTAAAAACTTAATTGGAATAAATAGAATCAAGCATCCAATACTTGCCAGGAACACCCCTAGTGGGAATGACTTTAAAGCGTTACTTTCTCTATGATGCCAATATTTAGCAAATAATGGTGTAAAGATTAATATAAATAAAGGATTAATAGCTTGGTACCATGTTCTTGAAATATGAACATGAAAATCACCATTGTGGAAAATTCCGAGTAAGATAAAGAACAATAGAATTACAGCAATAAATGCCTTTAATAAAGCACTATTACTCTTCTTTTGAACATAGTAACCAATAATCAATGAAGCAACGATAAAGAACAATAATACGGCGTATTTCCATACATAGAAATCATTATCTGTACTACCACTGGCCATCATTGCTAAAACGATTGGTCCTTGTTCCTCAACTCCCCAGAAGAAAGAAGCACAAATGAATAGAATTACGTATACTACCATTCCCTTTCTTTCCTTTTGACTAGTGTGGTTACTACTAATAATCACAAAGAAGTAAATAAATGGAATAATAACAGTTATTGCACTTAATAGTGTAATAATGTTTTCTAGATTCAATGCATCAAAAACATACATTAGTAGGAACACTAATGATATTGAAACAACGAATAATATAACTCGATCAAGTAGCTTTTTAATTTCGTAAGGTTCAATTGGATTTAAAGTATAAATACTATTGTTTTGGTTATAGTCTTTCGTATGTCGTTCAAAGATTGCAAGTCCGATTGCCATAGCAATCGCACCAATTAAAAATCCAAGATGGAAATTAACGTGTACACCGATATAACCAATGATGATTGGTGCTAAAAAAGCCCCAATATTAATTCCAGAAAGAAAGATCGTAAAACGATACGCCCTGGTATTATATTGTTCATCGTATAAGTTTCCCACCATTGTTGTGATTGTTGGTTTTAACAATCCAGTCCCAACAGTTAAAAATACAAGAGATATAAATAATAACCAAATTGAATTATGGAGTGGAATCGTTAAAATTAATTGACCAAAAATAATTAAAATGGCACCGAGAGAAACTGTTCTTTTCCCTCCTAAAATCCTATCACTAATGTATCCTCCACAAGCAGCAGATAAGTAACTAAGTGATCCATAGATTGCAAATAATGATGCAGCTGTAGAAGGCTTAAACCCAAGTCCACCCCTACTCAATGAATAGTACATGTAGTATAAAAGGATTGCTTGCATACCATAGTAACTAAATCTTTCCAATGATTCAGTTAAGGTTAATGAAATTAGACCCTTTGATTGATTATCATTATCAATTTTATCCAATTAATACTCCTCCAAACAATTAAAAATCATAGCAACGGTAATTATACTCTCTGATTAAAATTTTATCAATTTTACCAAAATTTAATCCTGTGAAAATAAAAAAACTAGGACGACTAAATCCTAGTTCTTTTATGCCGGCTGCAGGACTTGAACCTGTGACCGCCGGTTTACGATACCGATGCTCTACCAACTGAGCTAAGCCGGCAAATGATATGATATGTATATTTTAATATACAAGAAAGGTGCTAACAAATGTTAGCACCTTTTTATATACTCCGAATGTCAGACTCGAACTGACGACAACCTGATTAACAGTCAGGTGCTCTACCAACTGAGCTAATTCGGAATAACGCGCGGCAACGTCCTACCCTTGCAGAGGGCGATCCCTCAACTACTATC
>NZ_JAPDKO010000059.1:0-895 GCF_030398685.1 Apilactobacillus sp. EABW-1NA | reverse complement strand
CAACATCTGTAATTGATGACCCAGTTGGTGTTAAGTACCAAGTTTCAGAAGTATTCCTACCATTAATCAAGGCATCAAACAACGTTGGTGTTATGACTGTTTTAACTGGTAACAATAATGGTGCTAAGGATGTTACTCCTGCATCAACTACAACTGATAACTCAGCAAACAACTCAACTGATAACAAAGGTGGTAAATAAGAATGAAATACACAGTACAAGCAAATGATGAAGAATATGCAGTTGCTACTAAGTACGGTGTTTCAGTTGGTAACCTACGTAAAGCAAATGAAAAGCTACCTCAACCATACTTGGTTGAAGGTCGTGTAATTGAAGTGCCAACAGATGCACCAACTACTTCAACTAGTTACGCATCAAATTATTCATCAACAAGTTACACAAACAAAACTGATAGCAAAGTAGATGACGATAAAGAATAAAGGTGATTTATATGGATGAAGACATCAAGAAAGCTGTTAGCGATAATTTAAAAACTAATTATTCGCAATTGTTTGATGATCCGAATGCAACTAATCAATTAGATTTCTTTATTCAAAGAGCAAATATTAAAGTTAGTAAATATAATGTTTTGAATAAAGATAACAAGATTATGCTGTTAACCCTTTATACTGCTTATTTAATTAAATCAAACCAAGAATCTGATGGTGTTGCTACTACAATCAAAGCGGATGTATTCCAAGTAGGGATGTCTGCTAATGAAAATGGTAGCAAGGCTTATTTAAATGACTTTATAAGTTTATTAAATGACCTACATTTAGGTGGTTGGAGTGTTAAAACCTTTTGAGTTCTGACTTTGATTATTTAACTCAGGGCATTAAAGAGGTTGAAAACTTAAATAAGCATCGTGTTTTTGTTGGATCATTACTTGCTACTGG
>NZ_JAPDKO010000058.1:0-904 GCF_030398685.1 Apilactobacillus sp. EABW-1NA | reverse complement strand
GCCAATTGGGTATTTGGATGATTAGAAATTTTATGAGCAATGATTTCCGAATTAAAACTATCCATTATTGTAGAAAGGTATAACATCTTATTTCCGCAAGGAATATAAGTGATATCAGTAGTTAATTTACGTTTGGGTACACTAACGCTCCAATCACGATTGATTATATTATCAAATTGTTTGAATGGATTACCAGGTCGATGGGATCTTTTACGTTTTATACGACACCCCCAACCATATTTAGCCATAATTCTTTGAACTTTACTAACGCTACATTTTAAGTACTTATTAATTAGTGCATGAATTTTACGATAACCATATAAAAACTTCGTTTTTATACATAGTTGTTGAATCTCCTGTTCAATCTGATTTAAATTAAAATGATCTGCATGTTTTTTATGGTAGTAATAGGTGCTTCTAGATATATTAAGATACTGACAAATTCTAACTAAAGGTATTTTGGATGTAAAAGTATCGATTAATCTAATAGTATCTTGGTTTACCACAGCCCTTCCATGATTAAATATTTTTTTATAACTTCAAGTTCTTCTTTCATTTGTTTAATTTCCATGTCTTTTATGACATCACTAGGTAGCTCCAAATTACCTTTATTATATTTATATTGCTTTCCAGGTTTTTGATTCAAACGATAATAATCACCGTTTCTTACATATTTACGCCACGTATAAATTAAACCATCACTCTTTAATCCCAATATTTTACAAATCTTTCTACCAGGAACACCTTCATTAAGAAGCCGGACGGCTTCTAGTTTAGTTTCATATGAATATCTATTATTAGCCATACAAAAAACACCTCCGAATTATGTTATTTTATCAAATTAAAATAATCATTTTATCGAAAGTGCTTTTATTTATCTGTTCAATATTATAACTTCAGTTCC
>NZ_JAPDKO010000057.1:0-957 GCF_030398685.1 Apilactobacillus sp. EABW-1NA | reverse complement strand
CTGAACCCCTAAAATTGGAAGATGGTTATGCTATTTTCTGGGAGGAATTGATCCGGTATTCAACCGGTGACATTCCTCCCAGTTTTTGTTTTATACGATAATTGTTGTAATAAGATATATATTCCTTAACCGCCTGGTTAAGGGAATTATAATCTTTAAAATTATTGTTATGAACAGTGCCGACCTTTAACTGATTAAAGAAACTTTCTATGCATGCATTGTCTAAACAAGTAGCTTTTCTACTCATACTTTGAAAAACTTTATTACTTTTTAAAATGTTGATATATCTACCGTTTTGATACTGAAATCCTTGATCTGAATGAATGGTCATTCTGTAACTGGTTTTGGGACGTAGTCCCATTAATTTATTTAATGGAGAAACTATAAAATCAACGTTTGGATGTAATCCTATATTCCAAGAAATTATTTCACCGTTGTATAAATCCATAAATGCTGTGAAATAAGCTCTTTCTGAGGTTGTTTTATTTCCCCATCTAAGTTCAGTAACGTCTGTAACTATTTTTTGATATGGTCGATCTGTTGTAAATCTTCTTCTTAGTCTATTACTTGCGACCTTGCCGCAAGTTCCTTTATAAGAATTATATTTTCTAATTTTTCGTTTATAACTATCACATAAGAGTCCTTCGTTCTTCATGATGCGAAGGACTTTTTTGTGATTAATATTATATCCTCGGCGTTTCAATTCAATAGTTACTCTTCTATATCCGTAATCTTTAAATTTATTTCTAATAACTTTAATCTCACTGATGACCTTTTGGTCATCAACTTCGTACTCACGTTGACACGCATCGTAATAACTACTACTAGACATCTCGGCAATATCTAATAACACAAATAATGGAACGTTCATTTCTCGCCTTAACTCATTTATTATTTGCGCTTTTTCTTTGTTGGTGATTTTTTGCTTTGAATCAAGGCGTCCAATTTTTCCAAGTA
>NZ_JAPDKO010000056.1:0-1006 GCF_030398685.1 Apilactobacillus sp. EABW-1NA | reverse complement strand
ACTTTCTGCAACAGCAGATGATTGTACTTCTGCTGAACTTGATTGAATTTCTGAACTTTCTGAATTTAAGAATTCTGCCATGATAATTTCCCCTTATTTTTTAATTAAGATTAAACTGCTGAAGCATCTGCATTAATGCATTTGAATGCAATTGATGCGTTTGGTGCTTCGTTACCTGCAGAGATATTTGGCTTCTTTTGAATAGAAGCTGTTGTAGTAGTAATACGTTCTACTGGTGTTGTAATAGTGATGGTATGTTGAGCATCGTAGTATGCTTGGTCAGCTGCCATCATCTTTGCGTAAATGTTTGATAAACGAGATACGTTAACTGTTAATGTAGCTTGTCCATTGTGGTTAATGATACGAATACCATTACCATATACGTCAGATGAAATAGTAATGTGATCTTGGTCATATTCAAGTGTGAACACATCACCTGATGCATAAATATCAGGTACGATACCATCAATTGAAATTACGATATCATTAACATCCCACTTCTTATCTGTTGCTACTGTACTTAAACTTGCCATTATATTTCCCCCTATCCTTCAACTTGTGGAAGAACCACAGTTTGACTTAGTGTTGCTGAATCAATTGTGTTAACTGGACGGTACTTGTAACTCATACCAGTTAGAACTCCTGATGCTTTCTTGCTATCTGAAACATCTGATGCCTTAACTGCTGTAATGGTGAAGTTAGGATCGATGTAATCTTTATCAGCAAAATCTTTTAATTCTGCATAGATAGTTGAATTGAATAATGAGATACCTGCATCGTCATATGTGATACGACCATCATTTTGTAAGAACAAGTTGTTTAAGCTTGCTGATACACGTTTAGTAATTGCATCACGGATAACAATTGCTTGTAATTGGTCACCAGATTGAGTAACACCTGAAGTTAACATTGGTGTTCCTGCGCGGTAAGCGTATGTTGCAATGTGATTTGGTTTGAAGTATTTTTCAACGTCAGAAACGCCAAATTCATACTTATCTTGTGGTGT
>NZ_JAPDKO010000055.1:0-1450 GCF_030398685.1 Apilactobacillus sp. EABW-1NA | reverse complement strand
CCAAAAGTTGTACATTATTATATTGTTTTTCCTAGGCGGAAAGTTTCCGGTATTGAACCGGTGACTTTCCGCCTAGTTTTGTTTTAATACGATGATTATTGTAATAATCAATCCATATTTTCATTGATGAAATTAAATCCTCTTTAAAGTCATAATTACAGTCCATGATTTCAGCTTTCATAATATGGAAAAATGATTCCATAGGTGAGTTATCAATACAATTTCCCTTACGGGACATGCTTTGAAATATTTTATTCTTCTTAAGCTCTTTTTGCCAGATGTGACTTTGATACTGAGCTCCCTGATCACTATGAATGGTCGTTCTGTATGGTAAACCCCTAACTAATTGAATAACTTCTTTCAGCGGCTTCATAACACAGTTCATATTTGGATGTCTGCTAATGTTATAGGATATTATTTCACCAGAAAATAAATCCATAATAGGTGAAAGGTAAACACGATGATTAATATCACAATTTCCATATCTGAATTCACTGATATCGGTACAGAGCTTTTGATATGGTCTATCAGTATTAAATCTTCGATTTAATTGATTTGATTTAAGTTTTCCAACTTGACCACGATAGGAATTATACTTACGTGTTTTTCTTGAATATGATGAGGATAGTAAATTATTCTTTTTCATTATCTTTAATACTAGTTTGTGGTTAACACGGTATCCACGATTAGTTAATTCTAAACATACTCTTCTATATCCGTAGGATTTATTTTTATCTTTAATATCCTTGATAATTTTAGTGATTTCAGCATACTTATCAGGCTTATTTTGGATTGATCTAATGTAATAATAGGTACTTCTAGATATCCTTAATGCCTTTAGTATTAATGTTTTAGTAGTATGGTATTTCAGCCTTAGTTCGTCGATTATTTTAATAATTACTTCTGGTCTTCTTCGTCGTCTAAGGCCCTCAATTTTTTTAAGAAATCATTCTCTATTCTCAACATTAAGTTTTCTTCTTCAAGCTTCTTTAATTTTTCTTTATCGGTATTAGTGTTGTTTGAGTTGGCTTTGTTAGTTTTCTTTTTTGTCATGGCTTTTCTTTCCCTTCGGGACAATAAACCATCGATACCTTTTTTCTCTAATCGCTTTTCCCAAGTCCAGATAGTTGATGGAGATGGAATATTAAAATGATAAGCTGTCTCTGGATAAGATGATTTAGTCGTTTTCATCCAGTTTAATATATATTGCTTCTCTTTAGTAGAGTATTCAATCACTTTATTACTTTTTTTCAGACCATCTAGACCATATTTTTTGTAACTCTTAACCCAACATAAAACAGTATTTCTACTTTTAATCCCAAATTTTCTAGCTACCATTTGAGATCCCATACCGTTTAGGTATGCGTTAATTACATTTAATTTATCTTCTACTTTATATTTAGACACAAAAACACCCCAAAGTTTTGTACAAACTTTGGGGTGCAGTGCA
>NZ_JAPDKO010000054.1:0-1746 GCF_030398685.1 Apilactobacillus sp. EABW-1NA | reverse complement strand
CTAATGTAAGTTTCCGAAATTTCCTTAGAAAGGAGGTGATCCAGCCGCAGGTTCTCCTACGGCTACCTTGTTACGACTTCACCCTAATCATCTGTCCCACCTTAGACGACTAGCTCCTAAAAGGTTACCCCATCGTCTTTGGGTGTTACAAACTCTCATGGTGTGACGGGCGGTGTGTACAAGGCCCGGGAACGTATTCACCGTGGCATGCTGATCCACGATTACTAGTGATTCCAACTTCATGCAGGCGAGTTGCAGCCTGCAATCCGAACTGAGAATGGCTTTAAGAGATTAGCTTGACCTCGCGGTTTCGCGACTCGTTGTACCATCCATTGTAGCACGTGTGTAGCCCAGCTCATAAGGGGCATGATGATTTGACGTCGTCCCCACCTTCCTCCGGTTTATCACCGGCAGTCTCACTAGAGTGCCCAACTAAATGCTGGCAACTAATAATAAGGGTTGCGCTCGTTGCGGGACTTAACCCAACATCTCACGACACGAGCTGACGACAACCATGCACCACCTGTCATTCTGTCCCCGAAGGGAACGCCCAATCTCTTGGGTTGGCAGAAGATGTCAAGAGCTGGTAAGGTTCTTCGCGTAGCATCGAATTAAACCACATGCTCCACCACTTGTGCGGGCCCCCGTCAATTCCTTTGAGTTTCAACCTTGCGGTCGTACTCCCCAGGCGGAATACTTAATGCGTTAGCTGCGGCACTGAAGGGCGGAAACCCTCCAACACCTAGTATTCATCGTTTACGGCATGGACTACCAGGGTATCTAATCCTGTTCGCTACCCATGCTTTCGAGCCTCAGCGTCAGTAACAGACCAGAAAGCCGCCTTCGCCACTGGTGTTCTTCCATATATCTACGCATTTCACCGCTACACATGGAGTTCCACTTTCCTCTTCTGTACTCAAGTTTTGTAGTTTCCACTGCACTTCCTCAGTTGAGCTGAGGGCTTTCACAGCAGACTTACAAAACCGCCTGCGCTCGCTTTACGCCCAATAAATCCGGACAACGCTTGCCACCTACGTATTACCGCGGCTGCTGGCACGTAGTTAGCCGTGGCTTTCTGGTTAAATACCGTCAAAGTGTTAACAGTTACTCTAACACTTGTTCTTCTTTAACAACAGAGTTTTACGATCCGAAAACCTTCATCACTCACGCGGCGTTGCTCCATCAGACTTTCGTCCATTGTGGAAGATTCCCTACTGCTGCCTCCCGTAGGAGTCTGGGCCGTGTCTCAGTCCCAATGTGGCCGATTACCCTCTCAGGTCGGCTACGTATCATCGTCTTGGTGGGCTTTTATCTCACCAACTAACTAATACGGCGCGGGTCCATCCCAAAGTGATAGCAGAGCCATCTTTCAAGTTGGAACCATGCGGTTCCAACTAATTATGCGGTATTAGCACTTGTTTCCAAATGTTATCCCCCGCTTCGGGGCAGGTTACCCACGTGTTACTCACCAGTTCGCCACTCGCTCCGAATCCAAAAATCATTTATGCAAGCATAAAATCAATTTGGGAGAGCTCGTTCGACTTGCATGTATTAGGCACGCCGCCAGCGTTCGTCCTGAGCCAGGATCAAACTCTCATCTTAAGATGAAAAGCTTAACTTAGCTCTTCTGAATAAATTGTTATTTTATAAGCGAATTGACTTCGCAATGTTTAATTCTTACAACCAAGTTGTAAGTTCCTTACACATCATCGATTATCAATCTTGTTCAGTTTTCAAAGATCTACC
>NZ_JAPDKO010000053.1:0-2033 GCF_030398685.1 Apilactobacillus sp. EABW-1NA | reverse complement strand
CACCAGATTGAGTAACACCTGAAGTTAACATTGGTGTTCCTGCGCGGTAAGCGTATGTTGCAATGTGATTTGGTTTGAAGTATTTTTCAACGTCAGAAACGCCAAATTCATACTTATCTTGTGGTGTGACACCTTTTAATTGGTTCACGAATGTTGCTGACTTACCAAGCTTTGCATTTGCGTAATCAGCTAAGAAATGAGCGCCAAAGTATTCATCTTTACCATTTACTAAAGGTTTAGCTAAAGTAAATGTTGCTTTGTTACCTGCAATATTTGCGGCTTTAACGAAATCAGCCATTTTACTTTCATCTGAATAAGGAAAATCAAAAACTACTTCCTTGTTATCTTGTTGTTCAACAAAGTTAGAAATTGTTGATACTGCAGATTGTAAGTTAGTAACGTCACTGCCAGATACTGCATCTACTACTGAGTGGAACAAGAAGTATTGAGCACCTGCGTAGTAGTATTTAGTGATTTGATTAGTTAATGATGTTGTATCACCTTGTTTGTAAGTTAAAACTTGGAACAATGGTGAATTTTCATTGTCAAAGTAGGCATCAGCTTGGTCATAAACTGCTGTACCAGGTTGATAATCGTTAATAACTGATTGAATTGATGTATATGATTGGAATGTTTCTGCATTACCTGCAACTAGAAGCATTACTCCTGCCATCCCTGGATCAAAAACAGGTCGTTCGTAATTAGTTACAATTTGAATTGGAGATAATGTTTGTACTCTTGCCAATTTAATAGCCTCCTATTGTTTATTTAGTCCATCTAGACCGTTTATTTTTTCAATTTTAGATTGATAGTTACGATATAGTGTTAATTTCATTGATAAAGAACGTGCTGATACATTAAATAGCCCAGCAAAATCATTTGTAGAGCCAGAGGTATATTCACATTCCTTTAAAACCGCACCATATTGATGAAAAGTAGATTTATATTGTGGGTCAAACAGTAATGTGGCAATATCATCAGCCATCATTAAAGTTTCATTCCCATTATCTGAATAACATGTGATTTGAATAAGATAGTCTGCAATTTCTTTTTCACGTGAATGCAAACTGTTAGCAACTTCTGCTGTTTTGTTTACTGATGAAATGGTCACATATGGATAACTTGGCAATTCATTACTTGTGTAATCCATAATGACGTGTTTGCCATCCAAGCCAGTAATATCTTCAATCAAATGTCTTATTTGTCCATATAAACCAGACCAGTCAAAAGTTTTAGATTGATAGATATTTCTAGCCATTGTGATCACTCCTATCTTGTAATTGGTAAACAAAAAAGCCTGCTATATCGCTATAGTCAGACTTCTTTGCAATTGATAACTGCTTATCTTTATATTTAACTCGTGTCTTTAAAGGTAAATCTATTTTAGATATCCACTCATATGAAAAACTTTCAACTGAACCACCAGATAACATGTTCAATGTATTACCTAATGAACTAGAAACGGATGTCCCAGTTGGAATAATTGGTTCACACACTGTCACCCAATCACCTTCAGCATAATTATTCCCAATATCGCCAAAACCATCATCAGATGAGCTTTCAACTTCTTGAGTTATCTTGTATGCTAATTCAACTTTAAATATCCTATATAGCCTATTTAAGGCTGTATTAAATGTTCTTTTTGCTACTGCGTCCATTAAATCACCACCCATGTTATCGAACGTTGCAAAGCCCCAGTATCAAGCAAAGGATTATTAAACCCTTTATTATTCTGTGTAATCTTTGCATTCATTGGTTCATTAGTTGCAACCATTTCACGTTTCATTTCTATGCTTAAAAATTTACCAATTTTGTCGAATATTTGACCCGCTGTTGTTTTATGCAGATATATATCTACAACGCCATTAGCGACCATATTTGCTATTTTGTTAACGTTTTTAGAGGATGTCACGTCAATAAATGGTCTAGCAGGTAATTTAACTTCTTTTGTTAATAAGAAGTAAACTACCAATTTTCCATTTTCAACTCTTGCAAGTGTTTTCTGTCCTGATTTAGCAACATGCCAAAACAAA
>NZ_JAPDKO010000052.1:0-2135 GCF_030398685.1 Apilactobacillus sp. EABW-1NA | reverse complement strand
TTTCATATGAATATCTATTATTAGCCATACAAAAAACACCTCCGAATTATGTTATTTTATCAAATTAAAATAATCATTTTATCGAAAGTGCTTTTATTTATCTGTTCAATATTATAACTTCAGTTCCAATCGGGAGGGCTTTTTTATTACCTTTAGTGATAAAATAAATATACAACTTGAATGCATAAAAAAGGAGGAGCACTCTTTGTCAGAAGAAAACACATTAATCATAACCGGAAATGGGGCTGATTTATATTCTGAGCTCGATACAAATTTCTCTGATTACATAAACCCAAAAAGACTGAAAATTTTACAAACGTTTGAAACATATAGAAAGTTTAGAGATCTTATCCAAACGTATTTAGAAAAATACAACATTAGATTTTCGGATGATATTAAAGGGAAAATAGTTAATTATCCTTTAATGGTAATGATAAATGGCGATTCACACACCGAATCTTTTTATAATTCACTGGAAAAGGAAATCCAAAGCATAAAATTGAATTATAATGATGCTACAAAAATAGCTACTGAAATAAAATCAAACTTGGATTCTCTAAACGAAGAATTATTATCATCCTTTAAATACGATGACTTTAATTTTTGGGAAACGTTAGCTGTTATAACCGATAAAAGTAAAGGTTCATGGTACGACATTGAAAACCTAATAAAAGATTTCATATTATGCGGATATCCATCTGGAGATTATCAAACAAGCATTTTTAAACATATGAAAGATTTCATGGACGAATTAAATAATGATAATTATCTTATGGCCAACAATTACTCATCACCATACACAAGAAAATTAAAATCTTATTCTTACTTTTGTTTTGTCGTTTGCATACTGATTTATAAAAATAAAGATGCAATTGATAATTTTCAAAGTTATTATTTACTTAATGAACTATACGAATTAGAAAATAATTTTGCTGATTACATCACCAAAAATATGCAAACACATGAAAACTATGAAGCTAATATAGAATTACTTATGAATACTTTAATGAAAATTTCAAAAAATACATCATTTAATTTATTTACATTTAATTACACTAGGCCTCAGCTATCTTCGTGCAATATTAAAAAATCAAAAAATATACATGGAAATATTAATAATTCCAGCCAACGAAACCACAGTCCCGTTATAATTGGAATAGATAGCAAAATTGATGAAAAATATAGAAGCAATGAGGAGGATTATCAAAATATATTCTCATTTACAAAAACTAAAAGGATTCTAAGTTTAGTTGATGAAAATATCGATGTATTAGACCCTAATATTGACGAAATAATTTTCTTTGGTCATTCATTAGGAGAATCAGATTATTCATATTTTCAATCAATATTTGACTATTACGACATTTACAACTCTTACTTAAAAATTAAATTTGTTTTTAGTCCTCGTTACTCAAAAGATGATGATGAAAACGATAAATTACTTAAAGATATGTCTAAATTAGAATCGCAGAGCGTAAAAGTTTCTAAACTTATTAATGAATATGGGTCAACATTTGATAATACTAATCATGGTAATAATTTGCTTCATAAATTGTTAACTCAAGGTAGACTACAAATTATCAATATAGAAGATTTCTTAAACTAAATACTGAACACTTCACATCTATGGTGCTACTATATAGTTGGATTCAGATATAAATTGAATTGATAGAGGCGATTGATATGACTGAATCAGAAATTATAGATGGAATTAAGCAAGTAAAGACAACACCAGGTATGATTGATTACCTAAGAACATTATTGAAGAAAGGTCGCAAGGAAGACCCTACTGACGTTCACACATTCCATGATTTTGAAAAGGCATTGTATGATTACAACAATCATCAATACCAAACTCATAACCAAGCTGACAACTCACTATAATCTTATTAAGTCAAAGAAGGTCTTATGATGATGAAGAGATTTCGAATTCATGATTGCACTACTTTGTTACTTGATAGATTTTCAATATAATGTAGAGACATTCTAAATGAAAAAGACATCCGGATGGTGCACTGCACCCCAAAGTTTGTACAAAACTTTGGGGTGTTTTTGTGTCTAAATATAAAGTAGAAGATAAATTAAATGTAATTAACGCATACCTAAACGGTATGGGATCTCAAATGGTAGCTAGA
>NZ_JAPDKO010000051.1:0-2183 GCF_030398685.1 Apilactobacillus sp. EABW-1NA | reverse complement strand
CATATGAATATCTATTATTAGCCATACAAAAAACACCTCCGAATTATGTTATTTTATCAAATTAAAATAATCATTTTATCGAAAGTGCTTTTATTTATCTGTTCAATATTATAACTTCAGTTCCCAAAGCGTATGCTTTTTTATTTGATATTGATCCAAATGATTGCGCCTAATAACAATACATCGACGATTGTCATTACGACGTTGAACCATTTAGTTCGATTATGGAAATCAACAATCAGCATGTTTCTCAATCCTACTGGAATAGAAAGCATTGCCAATCCAGCAATAAAGATTACTAAACTGTGGACACTAAATAATAATATTAAAACGTATAGTAAAAAAATGGTCCAAACAGTGTTACTGTATTTTTTCATTATCATCACTCCGGTAAAACGTAAAACTTATGTATAGTAATTTATGATAAAAAATTAATTTTAAGTTAAAAGCTACTTATTAAGTTTATATATCTATTAATGATTTAAGTCAATAAAAATAAAAAAGAACTGCCAAAACTTGGCAGCTCTTTTTAATGATCATAATTTGAACCATTATACGTATAATTATAATATTTTCCATCATTTTCTTTTTGTATAAACATATCAAATCGATGTAGATTAACAGACTCTTCATACTTAAATTGGATTGTATTCATTTCGTGAACCCCTGCAAACAGTCCGAAGATAATTACTAAAAGCCATCCGATTACATGGTTAATAGCTTTTGATGGTTTCTTGTTACCATACTTTCTTTGTCCCTCTTCTTGAGATTGCTGACATAGCAACACAAAGATTACTATCCATCCAAAAATTGGAACTAGCAATAACAATAAGAACCATCCGGATATATTAGCATCGTGTAGTCTTCTACACGTACTAAATATTAGACTAACTGAAATAAAATCCTTACAGAAAGCAAAAACAAACCCGTAGCATTTTAAAAGTCTTACTCCAGATGCAGAATCATGTAACGAAGCGTAACTCAATGACCAAATCAAATGGAATGAAACAGCGAAAATCATCATCCATAAGAAACCCAGCCAGTATTCTTTTCTAGAAGAACATCCAGCAATAGTATATAAATGTTTAAAGTAGCCTTTTAGAACATCCGTTGAACTGGTCTTATCTTTATCAACAATTATTTGATTATTCTCTTGGTTAGATCCACAGAAACTGCAAAAAATATCACTATAAGCCATTTGTTTTCCACAGTTTGAACAATACTTTATACTCATTTAAAATTCCTTTCCAACTTTGTTACTATCGATAAAGCATAAAATGCATCTCGCTGATATACATTCCGATGTATAACCACGCTGCTAACATTGAATAAATTACATACAGCACAATTATCCGAATTTTTTTGGAATTATTCATACCAACGTTTATATACTTATTGCCGTTTACAACGGATTTTTGACAAAACATGACAATTAACGCGATGATACCCAAAAAAGGAATGAAGCCAAGACAAATAAAACGTCCAGATAAGTTAGTATCATGTAGTCTTCTAACGGCTACAGATAAAGACGCAATCGCTATCACACTGGATACAAGTCCTAATATAACTGAAATCGCAAAAAGAAAAGCTGGATGAATTTTAGATAATACAATCGCTGATCTGTAGTTAATACCAACGTATGCATTTGCATAAAGAATGCCAAACAATGCTATCGCTTTGAATAGGTAAAACCACCAATATTCGGCCCTGGTGGCGACACCACTTAAGTTAAATGCATTTTTCAAGCATTTAGTTACGGCATCAGTAAAGCGAATCCTTTTAGTGCTATCTTTCTCTAAATTACTTATAGTGTTATTTTCTATGTATGATTGTCTTGTTCCACAATTTGAACAAAAAGAATCATCTACGGATAGCTCAGTACCGCACTTTGAACAATATTTTATTTCCATTCATTAATCAATCCTTTAAATATATTATATTTCAAAGATACACTGAGTAAATTTTCTTTTCTATAAAGGTTAAAACATTCTTATCATGAATAAAAGATACAAAGTAATATTTAACTAAACATTACTTTGCTTTTAATAAAAAAAGAACTGACCTGAACCCCTAAAATTGGAAGATGGTTATGCTATTTTCTGGGAGGAATTGATCCGGTATTCAACCGGTGACATTCCTCCCAGTTTTTGTTTTATACGATAATTGTTGTAATAAGATATATA
>NZ_JAPDKO010000050.1:0-2295 GCF_030398685.1 Apilactobacillus sp. EABW-1NA | reverse complement strand
CACCAGATTGAGTAACACCTGAAGTTAACATTGGTGTTCCTGCGCGGTAAGCGTATGTTGCAATGTGATTTGGTTTGAAGTATTTTTCAACGTCAGAAACGCCAAATTCATACTTATCTTGTGGTGTAACACCGTTTAATTGGTTAACGAATGTTGCTGACTTACCAAGCTTTGCATTTGCGTAATCAGCTAAGAAATGAGCGCCAAAGTATTCATCTTTACCATTCACTAAAGGTTTAGCTACAGTAAATGTTGCTTTGTTACCTGCAATATTTGTGGCTTTAACGAAATCAGCCATTTTACTTTCATCTGAATAAGGAAAATCAAAAACTACTTCCTTGTTATCTTGTTGTTCAACAAAGTTAGAAATTGTTGATACTGCAGTTTGTACGTTAGTAACATCACTACCAGATAATGTATCTACAACTGAATGGAACAAGAAGTATTGTGCGCCAGCATAGTAATACTTAGTGATTTGATTAGTTAATGATGTTGTATCACCTTGTTTGTAAGTTAAAACTTGGAACAATGGTGAATTTGCATTGCCAAAGTAGGCATCAGCTTGGTCATAAACCGCTGTACCAGGTTGATAATCGTTAATAACTGATTTAATTGATGTATATGATTGGAATGTTTCTGCATTACCTGCAACTAGAAGCATTACTCCTGCCATTCCTGGATCTAAAACAGGTCGTTCGTAATTAGTTACAATTTGAATTGGAGATAATGTTTGTACTCTTGCCAATTTAATAGCCTCCTATTGTTTATTTAGTCCATCTAGACCGTTAATTTTTTCAATTTTAGATTGATAGTTACGATATAGTGTTAATTTCATTGATAAAGAACGTGCTGATACATTAAATAGCCCAGCAAAATCATTTGTAGAGCCAGAGGTATAGTCACATTCCTTTAAAACCGCACCATATTGATGAAAAGTAGATTTATATTGTGGGTCAAACAGTAATGTGGCAATATCATCAGCCATCATTAAAGTTTCATTCCCATTATCTGAATAACATGTGATTTGAATAAGATAGTCTGCAATTTCTTTTTCACGTGAATGCAAACTGTTAGCAACTTCTGCTGTTTTGTTTACTGATGAAATGGTCACATATGGATAACTTGGCAATTCATTACTTGTGTAATCCATAATGACGTGTTTGCCATCCAAGCCAGTAATATCTTCAATTAAATGTCTTATTTGCCCATATAAACCAGACCAGTCAAAAGTTTTAGATTGATAGATATTTCTAGCCATTGTGATCACTCCTATCTTGTAATTGGTAAACAAAAAAGCCTGCTATATCGCTATAGTCAGACTTCTTTGCAATTGATAACTGCTTATCTTTATACTTAACTCGTGTCTTTAAAGGTAAATCTATTTTAGATATCCATTCATATGAATAGTCTTCAACTGAACCACCAGATAACATGTTCAATGTATTACCTAATGAACTAGAAGCGGATGTCCCAGTTGGAATAATTGGTTCATACACTGTCACCCAATCACCTTCAGCATAATTATTCCCAATATCGCCAAAACCATCATCAGATGAGCTTTCAACTTCTTGAGTTGTTTTGTATGCCAATTCAACTTTAAATATCCTATATAGTCTATTTAATGCTGTATTAAACGTTCTTTTTGCTACTGCGTCCATTAAATCACCACCCATGTTATAGAACGTTGCAAAGCCCCAGTATCAAGCAAAGGATTATTAAATCCTTTATTATTCTGTGTAATCTTTGCATTCATTGGTTCGTTAGTTGCAACCATTTCACGTTTCATTTCTATGCTTAAAAATTTACCAATTTTGTCGAATATTTGTCCCGCTGTTGTTTTATGCAGATATATATCTATAACGCCATTAGCGACCATATTTGCTATTTTGTTAACGTTTTTAGAGGCTGTCACGTCAATAAATGGTCTAGCAGGTAATTTAACTTCTTTTGTTAATAAGAAGTAAACTACCAATTTTCCATTTTCAACTCTTGCAAGTGTTTTCTGTCCTGATTTAGCAACATGCCAAAACAAACCATTAATCTCTCTAGCAGTACGTTTCCCAGCAACTGGCATAGGTATTGTTAACCATTGTCTTGTTACTGGATGAATAACAGCACCATTGTTTTGCACTTCAGCAATCATTTGATTATATTCAACCGTACGATTACCAGTAGCAAGTAATGATCCAACAAAAACACGATGCTTATTTAAGTTTTCAACCTCTTTAATGCCCTGAGTTAAATAATCAAAGTCAGAACTCAAAAGGTTTTAACACTCCAACCACCTAAATGTAG
>NZ_JAPDKO010000004.1:0-96526 GCF_030398685.1 Apilactobacillus sp. EABW-1NA | reverse complement strand
TGATACCGTACTTATTAATAATTTTTGTAAATCCTAAACCATTATAATAATCTTTAATGGCAGCTAATTTTAATTCTTTAGAAAACATAAAAGAACCCCTTAGGTTAGATTTCTCCAACTCAAGGGGTTCAGTTCAGACCTTATTCGGTCTCTTTTTCATTATTTTTTAAGACGTTCGATATCTCTAACAATCATTAATTCTTCGTTTGTAGGAATTAATAATGTCTTGATCTTAGCATCGTCAGCACTGATATCTCTTTCAACGGCACGAATGTGGTTCTTTTCAGGATCAACCTTAACACCGAAGTAGCTTAACTTATCAGCAACTTCTTGTCTGATACCAATATCATTTTCACCAACACCGGCTGTAAATACGATACCATCAACACCGTTCATTTCAGCAACGTATTGACCAACGTATCTAACGATTCTGTTCATGTACATGTTACGAGCTAATTCGGCTTGGTGGTTTTCATCCTTAACTGCTTCTAGATCTCTCATATCTGCAGAAACTTCAGATACACCAGCTAAACCTGACTTCTTGTTTAGGATGCTAATCATTTCGTTAATATCTGAAATTCCTTCTTTTTGCATAATGTAAGCAAGTAGTGAAGGATCAACATCACCAGATCTAGTAGCCATCATGATACCAGTTAATGGAGTGAATCCCATTGAAGTATCTAATGACTTACCATGGTCTACGGCACAGATTGAAGCACCGGCACCTAAGTGCATGATAACTAGCTTTAAGTCTTCTAGTTTCTTGCCCATCATTGCTGCAGCACGGCCTGATACGTAACGGTAACTAGTACCATGTGCACCATATTTTCTAGCTTTGTGATCACGGTAGTACTTGTATGGTAAAGCATACATGTAGTTTTCTTCTGGCATTGAAGTATGGAATGAAGTATCGAATACAGCAACACTAATTACGTCTGGCAAAATCTTCTTGAATGCTTTAATTCCTAGAATGTTTGCTGGTTCGTGAAGTGGAGCTAGTTCTGATAGTTCTTCTAACTTACTTAAAACATCATCATCAATAACAACTGAGTCAGTGAAGTATTCACCACCGGCAACAACACGGTGACCAACACCCGTGATTTCGTTGTAATCAGCAATAATGTTTAGGCTTAGAAGTTTGTCTAATACAAGTTTGATGGCTTCTTCATGGTTTTGAATATCCATTGTCTTTTGGAATTTTTCGCCATCACCATATTTAATTTCAACATCTGATTTAGTTAAACCAATTCTATCGATTGCCCCGCTTGAAATTAATTTTTCTGAAGGCATTTCGAATAATTTAAATTTTAATGTGGAACTTCCTGCGTTAATTGCAATTGACTTTCCCATAATAGTTCTCCTAACTTTTTTTAGATAATAAATCCTTTTCTTCCCACTCAACTAGTTCTGCTAAGAATTTTTGGAAAGCAGATACTTCGTTAAATGATGGGAACTCACCAATCATAATTTTTTCAACTTGGTGGGCATCTTCACCATGCTTTTGTAGAATCAAAATAGCTTTTTGAGCATTTGCATTGTTAAAGATTTCTTTTGGTAGATTCAACAATGCTTGAAGATAAGCATTATCTTGAATCCATTTTAACAATGATTTTGATTCCGGCGTGTTAAAGATATTACTTGGTACTAAGAAAACCCCATAACCACCTGATTTGATATGGTTCATCCCTTGTTCGATTAACAAGTGGTGAGCATATGAATGACCATCTGTTGATCTTGTCTTATAGTTAGTGGTATTTTCATCAATCGGATAATACCCAATTGGTAAATCAGAAATTACTAGATCTGCATCATCTACCAAAATATTGGCAACTGAATCTTGGTAAATAAGTTCAGTATTTTTATCGTTTCTTTGCATTTGTGTACTTATGCTTGAAACAGCTAACATAGAATCATCATTATCGATTCCAATAGCATGCAAATCAATATCCTTAACTGCATCCTTCAATTGATTCATAACCGTAGTTAATAGGTTACCCATTCCAACGGATAAATCCAGAATCTGTAGATGCTTGGCATTCTTAACTAATCTAATAACTAAATAGCCCATGATAGAAGCTATTGTATCAGGTGTTATTTGGTGATTTGCTTGAATCGCATCCTCTTTGGTTGCTTTAATCATGCAAATTTGAATTGCCTTTCTTACAGTTTCTGCATCCATAGATTGATAATCTACATCTCGGTATAATCCTTCTAACTTAGAAACTGTGTCACTATCTGGTATACCATCTTCAACATGAACTTGTCCGTCATTGATAAGGTTATCTCCAGTCTCGATGAATGCATCAAGATATGATACCCCTAGCTTGTCCTTCAAGATTTCAGCTGAAGAATTGAAAACTTTAAACAGAGTTTCTGTATCTTTCTCAGTCAGCACACTCAACTCCCTTAAAAGTATTATCACTTAATAACAACTTTCATATTACCAGATTTTTACAAGAAAATTCAAGATAAACCATTAATAACTTGCATATAAATTATCGTTATTCATAACTTTTTATCAATTTATCTATCGTCTGCATTTCTGCATTATATTTTTCATATTTTATCAATAAGAAAATTGATAAAACTGATAGAACGACAATCGCAATCAATGTCGCTGATCCACATTTTTTACTCATAAGATATTGAACTCACATCCTCATAACTTTCACCGTTTGTAAATTCCACATTAATTGCTAAATGCTTCTTTACTTCTTTAAAATTAACACTTTCAACATTATCTAATATCGGATAAAATCCACCATTCATACCAGTTAAAATTATCATTCTGCCATTTTTAAACATTTCATACTCTTTGTCATACGTTTTGCTCCCAATATATAACAACTTTCCACCCACAATTTTATATAAAAAGTAGTGTTTCTTAGGTAATTCGATATTCTTTATAAACAGCTGAAAATCCACAGCATGAATATTTTTCGTGTTATATGATTTCTTCAATGGATTGATCATTGTAATCGAAAACGCAATTAAACCCAGTATTGTTAGTGCAATGATCGTTTCAATAATCGTAAAGCCCTTTTCTCTTTTCATAATCTATTCTCTTTTGTAGCAAAGTTCTTCTAGCTTTATCTAGATTGTCATACATATGTTGGTTTGATTCACAAAAGAAAATCATCCCCACCGAAATTAGAGTCAGCGCCGTAATCGAATCAATCATAATAAAGCCTTTATTCATAATATTCTTCATATACTTTATAAGTACCTCCACCAAGCTGTACTTTTAAAAGATAACAGGTATGTGTCGTCTTGGAATACCACTTATAGGTTTGGGGTGGAACATATCCGTCATTGTTAATAGTTATTAACAAATTATCCTCTGAACGCATACCATCAGGCATTTTCAGATTATTATAATGACCATCGTTAAAAAAGATAATGTCATGATTTTTCTGGTAAATATATGTTTTTAATCTGCTATATTCACTATTCGCAATTCCTTGTTTCCAATACACATTAAAATTTGCCCAAAAATCTTTTTCTAACTCCCTATCATTAATATGAACACCTTGATATAAAAATATACATAATGACATAAAAATCGAGCTAATGATTAATACAATCAGCATCTCAATTGTAGTGAATGCGGATTTATTCTTTTGCCACGGCCTTGTTGTCCACAATTTGAATGCCTTCTTCTTGAGCTTGATCAGCTTGTTTTTGGGTTAGGTAACCATTTTTAACAAGCTCATCCATACTTACGTCTCCTTTATTTTCATCTGATGAAAATGAATCAATTTGACCTTGAACTAAAGTTTGCATTGCATGGACGTGTACATCGGTTGCGTGTTTTCTTTGTCCTGAAACATTTGGTACGACAATTAAAATTAGTAGTGAAATAATAAATAATACGATTGTCATTTCAATTAGTGTGAAGCCTGCTTTTTTCTTGTTCATTTTTAAATTCCTTTCAATGATGAATAAATTGGCATAAGAACAACTAAATATGCCAACACAATACAAATTCCAATAAATAAAAATAATAGCGGTTGAATTAAATTAATTAGTTGATTAGAACGATGATTCATTTCCTCAAACTTAATCTGTGAAAAGGCATCTAGTTTGATTAATATTTCCGACACCTTTGAGCCATGATGGAAAAAGCCATTAAACTCAACTGGAATAAACGAATACATTTTAGTTAGCTGCCCGACATCTTCTCCATGATCAGCTAAACGGCGTGCCTTTTCTCCTAAAAGATACATAATAGTATTTGGCTTAAAATCCTTTAAAATGATTAGGATATTCTTTAAATCAATGCCATTTTGAATCAACATTTTTAGTTCAAGAGACAATATATATCCCATATATGCTTTGTATATTTTTCCGATAAAAGGAATTCTCGATATAACGTCTCTTTTTCTTAGTAATGGTAATCGTTTATACATCACCGAGACGATTAAAATCCCCATAAGCATACAGAGTAAAATTATATATAGCCAACCCAAATCATAATGTTGCATGGAATTAATCGAACTTAATTGTGGTAATACAAATGCATTGATAGCATAAACAATTCCAATCAAAATAATCACTAATACAATTGGATAAAACAGTAAGTCTTTTATCTTTGATTTGTTTTTTAACTTAACTTCAATAAAGTGGCTTAGTTCAGCTAAACATGAGGACAGATCACCATATTTTTCGCTAATCATGATTTGGTTATAGAAATCGTTATGAACCAAGCCAACAATACTGTCGCTGAAACTACTTCCTTCACTCAACTTATTAGCAATTTTTTTAATTGTTGATTGCCTACCACCTACTTGAGATAGAAACTGTAGTGATTCCTTAATTGTAAATCCAGCACTAAATAAATCACTTAAATTCTTAAACAGATAATACTGCTTATTCAGCGATAGTTTTTCCATTGCCAACTATCCTTTCTTTTAAACCTGCAAAATCATTTCTAATATCCATATTCACTGAAATATCTCTCTGATTTTTTACTGATAACGTTTGAAAGACAACTGAGTTTAAACAGTTAAATAAGTCGTCATAGTCACAACCCAATTGCCGTAACCTATTAATGACACCATCAATATCTCTGGCATGGATTGTAGTTAATACCAAATGACCAGATAATGCTGCACGAACTGCGGATTTAGCAGTACCAGCATCTCTAATTTCACCAATAATAAAGACGTCCGGACGACTTCTTAGTCCCACCTTAATCAATTCGTCATAACCCATGTCAGCTGATTCATTGACCTGCAACTGAAGAAAATTGGTATTAATAATTTCAACTGGATCTTCAATACTCATAATCAATTTATTTGAACTCATTGAATTAGCTAGATGATAAATTGATGTCGTCTTCCCTGAACCGGTCTTACCAGCGAAAATAATCATCCCATTTTGTTTGGATAATTCCTTTAGTCGATAGAATTGATCCTCATTGTCGTAATTGATAGTCTCATCATCCAACGAATAAATAATTCTAATTACCATTGATTCATGATTTTTATAATTTCCAACTGAGGAAAAACGTAAGAAAAATTTCTTTTGATTATTGATAAACTCAAATGAACCAATCTGTGGTCTTCTACGTTCACTGATTGACATCCCGCCAATATATTTACAGTAATTGATTAATTTATTCGCTTTTTCATAATTGATACAATCATGATTTTCAATGCTTAATCCTGTATGTTCCCTAACAATGTAATTTTCATTAATCGGCAGAAGATAAATGTCTTTGATTTTGTCTTCGATTGCTTGATTAATTAAATTATCGAAATAATTTGAAATACTCATAAAAAAACCTCCACTTTTTATATTCGAAAAAAGTAGAGGTTTCATTTATTTTTATACAAAAAAAGATACACCTATGTGCATCTTTTTTTTAATTATTCAGCTGCTTCAGGTAATTCAGCTGCTTCGTAAACGTCTTGGACGTCATCGTTTTCATCAAGTTCGTCAATTAGACCAGTATATTGTGAAACTTTGTCACTTGGTACAGCAGTCTTGTTTTGAGGGAACATTGTAACTTCAGCAGTATCTAAATCATATTTTTCTTGTAAAGCATCTCTAACAGCAGTTAGATCTGAAGGTGCAGTAAAGATTTCAAATTGGTCATCATCTGACTTCATGTCTTCTCCACCAGCATCTAAAACATCCATTAACATGCTGTCTTCATCAACGTCTAAGCCGTCACGTAGGATAACGATGTATCCCTTACGGTCAAACATGTATGAAACAGAACCATTTGATCCTAGTGAACCACCATGGTGACTGAATGCTGAACGTACGGCAGCAGCAGTACGGTTCTTGTTATCAGTTAAACAAGAAACCATGATAGCTGTACCAGCAGGTCCATATCCTTCGTAAGTAATTTCTTCGTAGTTTGCTCCACCTTGACCAGAAGCCTTATCGATAGCACGTTGAATGTTATCCTTAGGCATGTTGGCAGCATGAGCTTTATCAATCACAAGACGTAATTGTGGGTTACCATCTGGTTCTGGACCACCAGCTTTAGCAGCTTGGTATAAATCACGAGACAATTTTTGGAAAATCTTACCACGTTTTTTATCTTGGGCACCTTTACGTCCTTGAATGTTATGCCATTTTGAATGTCCTGACATAATCACAGCACTCCTCTCGAATTCTATTGTTTCATTAGTTTACAAACATATCAATTATATCAATCAGTATATAATTAATCAAGTTACTATATCAGCTATTTAGTTGAGTCGCGTTCAACTATTTCATAGCCTAAAACCACATAACGATTATCAATCTCTTCTTTGTTCATGATCTTGGTCAATAATCTCATTGCTACCGCACCAATATCATACAAAGGTTGAGTGATTGAAGACAATTGTGGTCTCATCATCTTTGCCAATTTTGTGTTATTACTTGTGAATAATTCAAAATCTTGTGGCACTGAAACACCTCTATCGGTCATTCCATTTAAGATTCCGGCAGCCAATTCATCATTAGTTGCTACAGCTGCAGTAATCTTATCATTGATGATTCGTTCAGCCAAATCATAACCATCTTCATATGTTCCCTTTGTTTCGAAAACCAGCTTTTCATCAAACTTGATTCCGTTGTTTTCCAAAGCAGATACATATCCTTTTAATCGGTATTCCTTATTGACATCTTGTTTCATTGAACCAGATGCAAACGCAATTCTAGAATTACCGTTTTTGATTAAACGTTCTGTTTCATTCTTAACTGCATCTGCATAATCGATGTTTACACTAGGTACAGAGTTATTAATATCAACTGAACCTGCAAGCACGATTGGGCAGTCAGAACGCTTAAAATCAGCTCTTAAATCATCATTAATTTCATTACCCATGAAGATAATTCCATCAACTTGTTTACTTAACAATGTATTTAGTACTGATGCTTCCTTATCGGGATTATCATCCGAATTGGCTAGGATAATATTGTACTTGTACATGGTAGCAATATCATCAATTCCACGAGCTAGTGAAGAAAAGTATCCATCGGTTACATCGGGAATGATTACCCCAACCGTTGTTGTCTTCTTACTTGCTAGTCCCCTTGCCACAGCATTAGGGCGATAGTCCAGATCATCTATGACCTTCAACACTTTTTCTTTGGTTGCTTGTCGTACGTTACTGTTACCATTCAAAACTCTGGAAACAGTAGCCATGGAAACACCAGATTCTCTAGCAACATCGTAAATAGTTACATTTTGCTTTTCCATTCTCTCAAACTCCTCTTTAAGTCCGCCTGGTTTGTTTTCATAGCGCTTTCAATATGTTTACAAATATATCAGATAAACGATGATTTAACAAGACTACCACCTATTGAAAAAAACAAAAGAGGCCTAACAAAGTCAGGTCTCTTTTACAATTTAAAAATTATTTACTTAAATTGTCTTCTTGTTTTAAAGCATCTGGGTCGATGACAATATCTTGGCTATCATCAGCGTTTTTTCTAACTTGATTTCTCAAATTATCAGCTGCTTTATGGAATTGGGTACTACCTTCATCGTAGTAGTATTGTGCTTTGTTAACTACATTGTCGTTAACCTTACCAGCAGCGTCTTTAATCTTTGACTTTGCATCTGAGGTCTTGTATTGTAGTTGTTCTTTTACGTCATCAACAGAATCTAAAGCGTAAAAAGCATAATCTAATGCACGATCCTTTAGGTCGTTAGCAGTCTTTACAGTACTGTTAACGAATTCCTTTGTCTTTTCATCATCCATCTTACGGTATGCTAAGTATGCAGCAGCAGCTGCACCGGTAGTTAATCCTAATAAAAATAGTCCTGTCTTTTTCATAAAAAACACTCCCTTTTATTTTTTAAACATTCTAAAGCCAGCACCTGCGGCTTTTTCCATAAATGATTTCTTGTTTCTGTTTTGGAACTTTTTGGCTAAGTTTTGAGTTGCGTTATTTAAATCGCTAACGCTTTGTCCAACATCTGCAGCAGCTTGATAAACTGGATCCAAGGTGTTGATTTTTTCATTAACATCCTTAACTAATGAATTTGAGCTAGCTAAAATATCTTCGGCTTGCTTTGATATTACAGTAATATCTTGAGAAATAGAATTAATATTCTTATTTACCTCGTCAACAGTCTTAGATAACTTGATTAGTAGAACCGCAGCACAAATTGCAATAATGAAAAATGCAACTGCAGCAATCAAACCAGCTAATCCTCCAATTGTCATGCAACCCCTCCTCATACGTTTATATGATTATAATAGCATTTACTATTTAATCTTACAATTAGTTAAACCTTAAGCCTTCCACCATTCGTCAAACTTACTATATAGTTGTTTAATTGCATTTCCACGATGGCTTATCTCATTTTTTTCATGATCAGACATTTCTGCCATGGTCTTCTTCTTACTTGGTACATAAAATAATGGGTCGTATCCAAAACCATTATCACCTCTTGGGGCTTTTAGAATGGTTCCTTCTATGGTTCCATAAACAACGAATTTTTCACCATGTTGATTCAATAATACTAAGCAAGTCACAAATTTAGCATCACGTTTGTCACTATCACCTAATTTTGCTAATAGCTTTTTATTGTTCGCGTCGTCATCATGGTCTCCAGCATATCTAGCTGAATGGATTCCAGGTTCATTATTTAATGCAGGCACTTCCAAACCAGAATCATCAGCTAAAACTGCTAAGTTAGTTCGCTCGAAAATGGCTTGTGCTTTAATGGTGGCATTTTCTTCAAATGACTCACCATTTTCAATAATTTTACCTAATTCTGGAAAATCTGCAAGTGTTTTAAAGTCGATATTTTTATCGGCAAACATTTCGCGAAATTCGCGGGCCTTATTTTGATTGTTAGTCGCAATTACAATTGTGTCCATAATCATAGCTCCTCTAATTCTTTAATTGGTAGGTGTTTTGCGTGTACTTCATAGTTAAGCCACTCGTTTGCAACCTGATTGAAGTTATCTGCATCACCAGTGGTGTAGAAGGAATAAGTAGTATCTCCCTCTTCATCATTTTCGATGTGATGTTGTTGTAAAATCGTCTTAATTTGCTTAACAGTCTCGTATCCAGGATCAATTAGTTTAACTGAATCGCCAACTGATTTTTGAATCATTTCACGCATTATTGGAAAATGCGTACAACCAAGAATTAGAGTGTCAACGTTATCCGTATTGATAGTTGATAAATCGTAATCGACCACTTCTTGTTTTTGGGCGTCTTTGTATTCTTGGTTTTCAACCATTGAGACAAACCTAGGGCATCCCTGGCTAAATACTTCGATATTATTATTAATCTTTTTAATTTCTTTTTCGTAAGCACCACTCTTAACAGTTCCATTAGTGGCAATTAATCCAACACGATTGGTCTTTGTATTATTGACCGCAGCAATGCTTCCTGGATTAACAACACCAATTACGGGAATAAGAAGATGCTTTCTTAAATAATCTAATGCGTGTGAAGTTGCAGTATTACATGCAATTACCAGCATTTTAATATCTTCTTTTTCAATTAAGAAGTTTGCTATTTGTAATGAATATTGTTGAATTTCTTCTTTAGATTTTTCACCGTATGGTAAACGGGCTTCATCGCCCAAATATGCAATATTTTCGTTTTGTAATTCCCTCATTGCTAGCTTAGCAACTGTTAAGCCACCAACTCCAGAATCCATAAAACCAATCGCTTTTTTGCTCAAAATAGTAACCCTCTTTTCAGTTCCATTACTTTTATATTACCATTTTTAGCCATATCTGACATTTATTAAGGATAAACATTTACTTTAATTTTACTTGGGATATACAAATTATGATAAATTTATAATATAATGTATTTGTATATAAGGAATTGAGGTTAACAAGTATGGATAATAATAATCTTTACAATAAAATAATTGATAATGATTCTACTCGTCCTCTATGGGGACAAGAATTATTAAGAGACGTATTATTAAACGATTTATTGGGAAATGATACCCACAGCATCCTGTATTGGGCTGGTAAAAAGATTGCCAGAAAGTTCCCACTAAAAGATGCTTTGGATACTGTCCTATTTTTCAAACAATCAGGTTTAGGTGACTTATCTGTTTCTTCTGAAAATAAGCATGAAATCAAATGGACATTGAGTGGAGATATCGTTGCTAAAAGAATCGAAGCCAATCCAGATGCCGACTTCATGTTCGAATCCGGTTTCTTAGCTCAAATTGCTCAACAACAATTCGGGGTAATTTCTGAAGCCGAAATGAATCCTAAAGAAGAAAAAAATGGAACCGTCCTTATTAGAGTACATATGGATCCAAAGCATCCTGCTCCAGTAATTGAAGATTCCGTTAAAGAATTTGATTTAAAACAATAAAAAAAGAACGCTTAGCAATATGCTAAACGTTCTTTTTTTATTATCTTATAGGTATTGGTTTAAGATCTTAGCTAGTTGTTCTTTGCTGTGGTAACCCACGATGCTATCTACAACTTCGCCATCCTTCTTTACTAATAAAGTAGGAATACTCATAATACCAAATTTTTGTGGTGTTTCTGGGTTTTGGTCAACATCCATCTTGTTGAATGTTACCTTGTCACCCATTTCTTCAGATAATTGGTCTACAACTGGTGATTGCATACGGCAAGGACCACACCAAGTTGCCCAAAAATCAGTCAAAGTAACACCTTCGGCAGTATCTTTTTCAAATGTCTTATCTGTTGTTTCTGAAACCATATTAATAGCCTCCTTATTTTTCTTACTGAAAGTAAGTTTAGACTGTTTAGTAATTAAATGCAAAGAATAAGTCTTATACGATTTAATTTTCTATTTCAATTTTACCACTGTGGAACCGTCTCCTCCAGCATTTGCTGGTGAATAATTAAAGGAGTCAACTCGTCTATCACTGGAAAGCATGTCTGTGACACCTTGTCTAAGTGCTCCGGTCCCTTTTCCGTGAATAATTGTTACTGAAGGATATCCTGCAAGCACAGCAGAGTCCAAGTATTGATCAACTTCATGCATTGCTTCTTCATAACGATGGCCACGTAAATCTAGTTTTGCAGACACACGTTTGGAAGCAGTTCTTTTAACCTTAGTATTAAACCTTTGTTCATCGTTATCAACTTTGATTTTTTCAAGGTCACCTTCAGCAATTCTCATCTTAAGAATTCCTAATTGAACTTCCCATTCATTATCATCTAACTTCTTAACCAATACACCACGTTGTCCATATGATTTGACCATAACGTCATCACCCTTATGGAAATCATGTTTAGCTTTCGCTTTCTTCAACACACGGTTATTAACCAGGTTAACGTCATGACGTAGTGAGTTTAATTGACCTTGAGCATCAATTAATTCATTTTCCTTGATGGTAACTTGGCCAACTTTACGTTGCTTTTCATGAAGATCCTTGATAATTGCGTCCGCCTTCTTCTTAGCAGCTTCAGCAATTTCATTTGCTTGTTGCTTAGCAGCAGTCACCAATCGATCCTTTTGGTTCTTGTACTTAGCATATGCTTCACTCAAGTCTTCATGTAATTTGGTAGCATCACCCAATTGAACCTTTAGTTCATCAGCCTCAACTCGTGCGCGTTTAGTTTGTTCAGTTAATTCAACAATCATTGTGTTTAAGTCTTGGCTATCTTGGTCGACAAGTGATCTGGCTTCTGTAATGATTGATTCATCCAAACCGAGTCTAGATGCAATATTTAAACCATTACTTTGACCAGGAACACCCATCATTAAATGATAAGTTGGTTGAAGGGTTTCACTATCAAATTCCATGGATGCATTAATCGTTTGAGGACGGTTGTAAGCATATACCTTCAATTCAGGATAGTGAGTTGTAGCAACAACATCACAATCCTTTTCGGCAATCTTGTCTAGAATCGCGATGGCTAAAGCAGAACCTTCCTTAGGGTCGGTTCCGGCACCTAATTCATCCAGTATTACTAAACTCTTCTTGGTAATTCCGTTCAAAATGTCAACGATATTATCCATATGAGAAGAGAATGTACTTAAGTTTTGTTCAATTGATTGTTCATCACCAATATCAGCAAAGACATTGTCAAATACTGCAACAGATGAACCTTCATTGGCTGTCACAAACAATCCCGATTGAGCCATCAATTGAAGTAATCCTAATGTCTTAATAGTAATGGTCTTACCACCAGTATTAGGACCGGTAATAATGATTGCCTTATTATCTTTGCCAATGTATAAATCATTAGCAACAACCTTATTCATATCAATTAAAGGATGTCTAGCTTGCTTTAAGTTAACATGATTTTCGTTTGATACAACTGGTCTGGTTGCCTTTAAATCTCTCGCATATTTGGCCTTGGCATTAATCAAATCCAAGTGTCCTAATATCTTAGAGTTATTGATAATTTCACTTTGGTAAGGACGAATTAAATCAGATAGTTCGATTAAGATACGTCTTTCTTCATGACGTTCTTCGATTTGTTTTTGACGAAGTTCTGTATTTAAACCAACGGTTGAAGCTGGTTCAATGTACAATGTTTGTCCAGAAGAACTGCGATCATGGACAATTCCACCAAACTTATTTTTATTTTCAGCTTTAACTGGTAAAACCATTCTGTCTTCTCTAATCGTGACGATTGGTTCAGTTAAATCCTTACTGTGTTTTTGAGTGAATTGATTCATAATTGAACGAACTTCACCCTTAATTACATCCATTCGACGTCTGATTGAATTCAATTCCTTTGAGGCAGTATTTAATAATCTGCCATCATCGTCGATTGAATCAGATAGTCGTTGTGAAATGCTTGGGACTGCTTGAATATCATTGATTAGTTTATATAAACGATTCAATGATACTTCATCGTCTTTTAGGTTATTAAAAAATCTAACTAGATAGTTAGATGTCTTTAAAATCTTATTTATCTTTGATAATTCACTACCATTCAATGAAGCATCAATCTTCAAACGCTTCATGTATGGGGTGACATCATCAAGCTTGGGAATGGAAATTTCTTTATCTAAACGTAAAATATGCGCCCCATCATCAGTTTCATCAAGCCACATATTAATAGTGTTAGGATTATCTACCGGTGATAGTGCAGCTAGTTCCTTTTTCCCGTTTCTAGTCGTTAAGTATTGCTCAATTGAGCTCTTAACTTTTTCATATTCTAAAGTTGATAGAACTTTTTCATTCATTTATTTAATCACCTTATCTTAGCCATTTTTCATATAAATCGTGTGAAATAATTGGTGTTTTATGAACAATAAACTCAGCAACTGATGACTGATGATATTGTTTAGTTATTTGATTACTTGGTAGAACAGAAATCACGTTTAAAATAAACAGAATTGACACGTAAGCGATAATCAATCCAATAACGGTTCCACCTAATGCATTAAGTTGGTGAATTACTGGAATGTGTGTAATCTTATCTACGATTGAGATAATAATACGCACAAAAATTCCAGAAATTAAGAAAATAATGAAGAAGCTGATACTGTTACATAGGATTTGATCATTAATCAAACTACTGTTTGCAAAGATAGCTTGACTTAAATCTCTAGCAAAGTACAGCGAAACAAATAGGCTAAACAAAAAACCAACAACACGTAATATTTCTTGTGCTAACCCACGGTGGTATCCATCATATGCACCATAGATAAGCAGTAGAAAGATAATAATATTAAAAAGCATTAGTTCATGTTTCCTTCTTCTTCGTTATTTTCGGTTAATTCATTTAATTTTTCTTGTAACTTAATTTGTTCTGAAAATGCGTTGAACGCCAATAAAATTGCTGCATCTTCGTCATTAATATCTGGTGACATTTCTTTTAATTGAACCAATTGACGATTCATTAATTCAGTCACTGTCTTCATGTGATCTGCGGAACTCTTCCCAACAAATGTGTAATTCTTTTTTCCAATACTAGCTTTAAAACGTTGATTCGTGTCGTTCATTTTCGATAAACCTCCATTAACTTCATCACTATTTTAGCATGAAAGGGCAGACTATAACCAGTAAAGAACACAAAAAAAGACGCCGTTGCGGCATCTTTTTAGTTATTGTTTATTCTTCTTCATCGTCACCGTCATCGGTATCTAATAAAGTGTTTAGCACAGATTCAACCATTTCCCATTCTTCATCAGTTTCGATTAATTGTAAATCTCCACCTTGTGGGTCCATTGGATCATCGCCTTCTGGTAAGGCATATGCTTCAATGTTAACTTCTTCATCATCAGCTTTACCGGCTGGGTAAAGTAAGATATATGATTTACCAAAATCATCAGATTCGAAAGTGAATAAAACGTCGTATAATTCTTCGTTTCCCTTTTCGTCAACTAATGAGATTTGTTGTTGTTCTTCTTCGTTGTTGTTGTCCATTGCTAACCCCTCTTTTCTTTATCTTGTTAGTTTACCTTTACCATCCAAATAGGTTTGTAAAATCAATTCGGAGGCAATTTTATCGATAACTTTTTTACGTTTTTCTCTAGAAGTGTCCGCTTTTTCAATAAGCATTCTTTCGGCTTCAACAGTTGTTAATCGTTCATCAACAAAGTCGACTGGCAAGTTAAACTTTTCCTTTAACATTTCACCATATCGTTTTGAAGCTTCAACCCTAGGTCCTGAGGTATTATTCATGTTCTTTGGTAATCCTAGAACAAACCCCGTAATTTCATATTTTTCGACTAACTCGGCTACCCGATCTAATCCAAATTGTTCTTCGTCTTCGTTAATTGGAATGATTTCAACACCTTGTGCTGTCCATCCCAATAAATCACTAACAGAAATCCCAACTGTCTTAGATCCGACATCCATCCCCATTAATCTCATATATTAGTTTTCCTCACGATCATTATTCTTGTCCAAGTAAAAACGAACCAACTCTTCAATAATTTCGTCTCTTTCGTATCGACGAATTAAATTACGAGCATCATTAAATCGAGGAATATATGCAGGATCTCCTGAAATTAAATATCCGACAATTTGATTGTATGGATCGTAACCCTTTTCCTCCAATGCCTTAAATACGATTAAAAGCGTATCGTGAACATTCTTTGGAGTATTGTTGCTTAAATCAAAATACATTGTCTTATCTGAAGCACTCATTTATAACACCTCTAAGTCTATGATGTAGGTTTATTATAATTCTACTTGGAACAAAATAAAACTTAAATATTAATTATTTTTAAAAGTTTTCTAACCAAGACACTGCTGCTTCCATTGCCTTAGGTAATCCTTCAGGCTTTGAACCACCGGCTTGAGCCATGTTTGGACGGCCACCACCGCCACCATTAATTTCCTTAGAAATTGACTTAATGATGTCACCGGCCTTCATGCCATCCTTAACTTTTTCATCGCTAACAGCAACAATTAGGTTAGCCTTTTCACCACTTTGAGTTCCAAGTACTAATACGTCTGATAGGTTCTTGCTTCTCCAAGTATCAGCTAATTGTCTTAGTTGATCCATTCCAGAAACATTTAAGACACCTGTAATAATCTTGTTTCCGTTAACTTCTTTAACGTCATCGAAAACCGAGTTAGCTTGTTGGCTAGCAATCTTTGATTCTAATTTATCTTGTTTTTGTTGTAAGTCCTTGATTTGTTCTTGTAATTGAGCAACCTTGTTAGGAACTTCCTTAACTTGGATAGTCTTAACTTGATCAGCAACTTGTTTTAGAAGTGCTTCTTCGTTGTTTAGGTAATCAAAAGCAGCCTTTGAAGTTACGGCTTCAATTCTTCTAACACCGGCACCAACACCTGATTCTGAAACAATCTTAAATAGTCCAATTTGACTAGTGTTGCTTACGTGGTTACCACCACAGAATTCAACTGAGTAATCACCGGCGCTAACAACTCTAACCTTATCACCGTACTTGCTGTCGAATAAGGCGATGGCACCCATCTTCTTACCAGTTTCTTGATCTGTTTCAACAGTTGTAACAGGTTCTGCCTTGAAGATTTCTTCGTTAACTAAGTCTTCAACCTTTTGTAGGTCTTCCTTAGTAACTGAACCGAAATGAGTGAAGTCAAATCTTAGGTAGTTTGGTTCAACTAATGAACCAGCTTGTTGAGTATGGTCACCTAAAACATTTCTCAATGATTGGTCCAATAAGTGAGTTGCAGTATGGTTGTGTTCAACCAATGCGTGGAACTTACGATCAACACTTAATTTGTATTGGTGGTCTTTTGAAAGACTAGTAATTATTTCAACAGTGTGTAAGTTTTGACCATTTGGTGCGTGTTGAACATCAGTAACCTTTGCACATAAGTTACCGTCTTCATCAACAATGGTACCTTGGTCAGCAACTTGACCACCCATTTCAGCGTAGAAAGGAGTCTTATCAAAGATAACTTCAGCTTCTCCAGCGCCTGCTTGGTCAACTAGTTTTTCATCAACAATAATATCAAGTAATTTGGCGTCATCAACTTCTAGTTGTGAATAACCAACATATTCACTTGGTGTCTTAATGTCGATTAATAGATCACGTTGAACACCCATTGACTTGTCGTTTCCACGAGCATTTCTAGCACGTTCCTTTTGCTTTTGCATTTCAGCCTTAAAACCAGTTTCATCAACTGAGAATCCAGCATCTTCTAGATATTCCTTAGTCATTTCTAATGGGAAACCATAAGTATCGTATAGCTTAAATGCATCTTTTCCTTCAACAGTCTTTTGGTTAGTCTTCTTCAAGTTGTCCATTAATTCACCAAGAAGTTGTAAACCATCAGATAGTGTTTCGTTGAAACGTTTTTCTTCAGAATGAATAACCTTTTCTAGGTAATCCTTTTGTTCCAACACTTCTGGGTAGTATGACTTCATGATTTCACCAACAACTGGAACTAATTGGTATAAGAAGTCATCCTTGATTCCTAAACGGTGACCAGAAACAATGGCACGTCTGATTAAACGTCTGATAACGTATCCTCTACCAACGTTTGATGGAAGAGCACCGTCACCGATGGCAAAAGTAATTGCACGAGCGTGGTCAGCGATAATCTTAAAGTCGATATCGTCTTGAGCATTTTCACCATACTTCTTACCATCACTTAGTGATTGAGTCTTTTCAATGATTGGCATGAACAAGTCGGTTTCAAAGTTAGTTGGTGCGTCTTCAAAAATTGAAACAACACGTTCTAATCCCATCCCCGTATCAATGTTCTTTCTTGGAAGTGGTTCGTAAGTATCATCTGGTTTGTGGTTAAATTGTGAGAACACAATGTTCCAAACTTCAAGATATCTTTCGTTTTCCCCACCAGGGTAGTTTTCTGGATCATCTGGAGCTAAATTATCGTATTTTTCTCCACGGTCGTAGAAGATTTCAGTATCTGGACCTGAAGGGCCTTGACCAATATCCCAGAAGTTGTCATCCATGTCGATTAAGTGGTCAGGTGCAACCCCTGCTTCTTGCCAGAATTTCTTAGCATCAGTATCTTCAGGATATACAGTCATGTATAGCTTTTCTTTGTCCCAACCAAACCATTCTGGTGAAGTTAGTAATTCAAAAGCCCATGTAATTGCTTCTTTCTTGAAATAATCACCAACTGAGAAGTTACCTAACATTTCGAATAATGTATGGTGACGAGCTGTCTTACCAACATTTTCGATATCGTTAGTTCTAATACTCTTTTGTGAACTAGTTAAACGGTGGTTCTTTGGAACAACACTACCGTCAAAGTATTTCTTCATTGTGGCAACACCAGAGTTAATCCATAGAAGTGATGGATCATCCTTAGGTACTAATGAAGCACTTGGTTCAATTGTGTGACCATGTTGTTTGAAAAATTCCAAATACATAGCACGAATTTGACTACTATCTAATTTTTTCATAGAAATTCCCTCCAATAAGCACAAAAACACCGTTGCTAGTAAAGACGCTATATGCGCGGTACCACTTTACTTGCAACGATGTTTTTTCGTATACCTCTTTAAGTCTCAATAACGCTGAGAAAGCGATTTAATTATTACTCGAGATAGCACTTGATAAACCCAATCATCTTTTTCACCACCCAAGATGTCTCTTAAAATGAAATTATACAAGCATGTTCTCTAATTTATATCTAAATTATATGGTTTATTAAAACCGGTGTCAAACGTTATCTATAACGTTGTGAACTGTTCTTCTTGGACTTTCTCTTACGACGTCCTTCTTCTCTTTGCTGGATACGACGATTCATTTCATCGTTTCGCTTAAGTTCTTGTTTAATCTTGTTCTTGTAACCAGGCTTAACGTTTCTCTTCTTCTTCTTAATCATACCAATCATGGTTGGTTCTAGCTTGTCATGACCACGACGGTGCGACTTTCTACGGTTACGATCGTAAGTGTCTTCAACACGGCCACCGCGGATAACCTTTGGCTTAAATGAAATGCCCATCTTTTCTAATGCGTCAATTTCATCTTCTTCATCAGGAGAGTAAAGAGTGACCGCAGTTCCAGGCATGTTATTTCTACCTGTTCTACCAACACGGTGAATGAAGTATTCCAAGTCTTCTGGAATATCATCATTGATAACGTCAGAAACACCTTCAATATCAATTCCACGAGCAGCCAAATCAGTCGCTACAACGTATTGGAATTCAAGATTTTGAATTTGTTTCATGGTTCTCTTACGTTCACGTGGTGTTAAATCACCAGAAACGATTCCCACCTTTAATCCTTGGTTACGTAAGAATTCGTAAATTTCTTCAACACGTTTTCTAGTGTTAGCAAAGATTAATACAAGGTAAGGTTCACCCATGGTGATTAACTTGTAGATTAAATCGTTCTTATTTTGACCCTTAGTTGAAATTAACCAGTTATCAATTGTTGGGCTGATAACAGTTCTGTTTGGAATATTTTCAACGTATGGGTTTTCCAGATACTTCTTCAAGAATGGTTTCAATTTTTGTGGAATGGTTGCTGAGAACACCATCATTTGAACATCCTTACCAAAGCTGGCAGCGATGTTGTCGATATCATTTAAAAAACCAAGGTCTAATGTCATATCGGCTTCATCAATTACTAGTTGAGTAGCTGTGTGAACTTGTAGATGTTGACCCTTGATCAAGTCAGAAATACGACCTGGAGTTCCAATAACGATTTGTGGTTGTTCATTCTTTAGCTTTTCAATTTGTCTAACCTTATCAGTACCACCAACATAGTTAGCAATATGAATGGTCTTTTCTGAATGCTTAGCTAGTTGCTTAGCATTGTTGTAAATTTGGTAAGCTAATTCACGACTTGGTGTGGTGATAACAGCTTGGACTTCCAAGGTATCAACGTCTAGATTATCAAAAATTGGTAACAAGAACGCATGAGTCTTACCACTACCAGTGGCTGATTGACCAACAACACTTCTACCCTTACGGATTTCAGGAATAATCTTTTCCTGAATAGCTGTTGGTTCTCTAAAGTTTAATTCATCTAAAGCATCCATGATGAATGGCTTTAAATTGTATTGCTTAAATGTACTTGGCATTTATTATTCTCCTTTGTAACTAGCGACTAATTCGTCTAATTTACTAATTACCGACTTGATTTCATCTTCGTCTTTAGCAGCGGCACCACTTGCCAAATCATGACCGCCACCGCTAAATTCCTTGGCTAATTCATTAATAGCTGGTCCTTTTGATCTCAAGCTAATCTTGTATGTGCCATCTTCTTTTTGGATAAAGATAGCCCAAGCTGTTACTTGATTGATATTGCCAGGAAGTGGCACAACGGCTGAAGTTCTTTCATTGCCCAAATTGAATGGTTCCAAAACTTCATCGCTTAATACGATATAAGCGGCTCCATTATCGGTAATACTTAGATTTTCATATACGTATGCGGATAGTCTAGCCATTGGTAAGTCAATTGATGATTCAATTGTGTTAACTTCACTAGTTGAGAAGTCTAACTTAGCCAATTCAGATGCTACCCTAAATGTGTTTGAAGAAGTAGATGGATATTTGAAACGACCAGTGTCACCAATAATACCAGCGTATAATAAGCGACCAGCATTTGCGTTAATCTTTAACTTCTTTGATGATTCAAACAAATCATAGATTAATTCAGATGTACTTGATGCTTCTGGTTCTACCCACATAATGTCACCAAATTGATCATCATTTGGATGGTGATCAATCTTAATCATCATCTTTCCTTGAGTATATCTATCATCATCAACTCGAGGTTGGTTAGCGGTATCAACAACAATAACCAATGCATTCTTGTACACATCGTCATCAATTTCGTCGGTTGTTCCTAACCAATCAAAACTTTGATATTGCTTTCCAACACAGTAAACCTTCTTATTTGGAAAAGATTCCTTGATGATGTTAGCTAATCCCATTTGAGAACCATATGCATCTGGATCTGGTCGTTGGTGTCTATGGATAATAATTGTATCAAAATCGCAAATGGCTTTGATAATCTTACTTTGCGTTGATAATTTGAAAAAATTAAACATTTTACTCATAATCGCTCCTAATATCCTTCTATAAATTCATAACATAATTATATCATATGGTCATTTATGTTGTTTAGGTCTTAACAGACAAAAGAGACAACCTTCAGCACTGCTGAAAACTGTCTCTTTCAACTTATTATTTTTCTTCTTTAGCTTCTTTGGCTGAGTCGTCTGACTTAGCGTCAGCAACACGATCAGTTACCTTTGCGATTGCGTTTAGGTCAAATACTAAGTAAATGCCGTCACAATCTAAAGTAACAGTCTTTTCTTCTTCGTTGATATCGTCAACGATACCGTGTAGACGACCGATAGTTGTTACGTGGTCACCCTTTTGAAGTTGTTTTAATGTTTCTGCGTGTTTTTGTTGTTGTTTCTTTTGTGGTCTAATAACCAAGAAATACATAATCGCAAATAATACGATTAAAATAATAAATCCACTGTAGTTACCCATTATAGTTCACCGTGCCTCTCATAATTTAATATATATCTTATCAAAATTATCATTAATAGTCCAGTCCCTAATTATCACGATTGATTGGATAATTAAGGTGATGATAACCATTATCGGTTACCACTCTACCCCTAGCAGTTCTTTTAATGTAACCAATTTGAAGAAGATATGGTTCATACATTTCTTCAATTGTATTCACTTCTTCTCCAATATTAGCAGCAAGTGTTGATACACCGACCGGACCACCATTGTAAAACTCAATCATGGTCTTTAGAAGCTTAATATCAGTTGCATCTAATCCTTCATTATCAACACCCAACATTTTAAGTGAAGTATCAACGATATTGACGTCTACGTTTCCATCATTTGATACTTGAGCAAAATCACGAACTCGTTTTAATAAACGGTTTGCAATTCTAGGTGTTCCTCTTGAACGTCTAGCAATTTCGTGTGCACCTTGATCATAAATCTTAGTATGGAAAATGTCAGCTGAACGTAAAACAATATCTTGTAAATCTTCAGTCTTGTAGTACTTCATGTGTTCAACGATTCCGAAACGATCTCTAAACGGTGCTGATAGCAAACCAGCTCTAGTAGTTGCACCAATCAAAGTAAATGGTGGCAATGGTAAATGAACAGGATGCGCTGTTGGTCCCTGACCCACCACGATATCCACACTGAAGTCTTCCATTGCTGAATAAAGCATTTCTTCAACTGTCTTAGGGAGACGATGAATTTCATCAATAAATAAAATATCACCAGGTTGTAATTCATTTAGCAGTGCTGCTAAATCACCAGTCTTTTCAATAGCTGGACCACTAGTTGTTTTGATATTTGCTTCCATTTCATTTGCAATCACCATTGCTAAAGTAGTCTTACCTAATCCAGGAGGACCATACAACAGAACGTGGTCTAAAGTTTCTTCACGTTGTTTAGCAGCTTTAATGTACACCGACAACTCTTTCTTTAAGTCGTCTTGACCAATGTACTCTGATAAGTATTGTGGACGGAGTGATTTTTCAAATGTTTCTTCAATTCTACCTTCACTATCGCCTGAGATAATGCGGTTGTCATCCATTTAATACTCCTCCTTAAAATTTAGTTACAGCACTTAAACCTTGTCTTAAATAATCTTCAGTTGTTGTAACTTCAATATCTTCTAAGGCCTTTCTAGCCTTCTTAATGTCACGTGCTGAATATCCCAATTCACTTAGTGCTTCTAATGCATCTTCAAGTGCTTGGTTATCTGACTTATCATCAGATACAGGTTGATTTTCAGCAGTAAAGTCATCAAATAATGATGGTGCAATGTCGTCTAGTTTGCCCTTCAAATCAAGAATGATTTGCTTAGCAGTCTTTTGACCGACACCTGGGAATTTAGTTAAGTAAGTAACATTTTCTGTGTTGATGGCGTTTAGTAATGATTGTGGATCGTTTCCAGCAATAATTGCTAGCGCACTCTTAGGACCGATTCCTGAAACGTTTAATAGCTTTTCAAAAATCGATTTTAATTCTCGACTTGAGAATCCGTAAAGTAATTGTGATGAATCAGTCACGGCTTGGTGAATGAATACCTTCACTTCTTCATTACTATCTACTTGGTATACATATGGATTAGATGTGTATACCAAGTATCCAACCCCGTTGACATCAACTACGATATAGCCTGGTTGGACATCTTCGATGGTTCCTTTTAAATATTCAAACATAGTCTATCCTCGATTACATAAAATTGTCGTTAGTATGTGGGTCTTGAATTCGTTTGAACATCTTTTCCATATCTGTGTTAGAAAAAGATACCAAAACTGGTCTGCCGTGTGGGCAATTAAACGGATTGTTAACAGTCGATAATTCATCAAGTAAATGAACCGCCTGTTTTCTATCCAAATGGTGGTTAGCCTTGATTGCTTGCTTACAGCTCATCATAATCGCTGTTTGTGCTCTAAATGAAGCTACTGAGATGTTCTTATGATTAATGACCCAATCAATCATTTCTCGAATTGTTTCTTCCTCGTTACCTTCTTCAATCCATGTTGGATGTTGCTTTACTACAAAGCTGTTCTTACCAAACGGTTCAACGTTTAAGCCAACTTCTTGTAGCATCCCCAACTTTTCCTGAATGATTAACGCATCACGATTAGGATAATCCAAAACTAGTGGCACTAACAAACTCTGTTGGTCGTTAGATACCTCTCCAATCTCGGTTCTCAATCGTTCATAGTTAATTCTTTCTTGAGCAGCATGTTGGTCGACAATGTACATGCCATCATCTGATTCAGCGATTAAATAAGTTCCATGAAGTTGACCGATATACAATAGCTTAGGAAAACGTGGTTGATCATCGTTATTTGATACTTCATCATCCGTCACTTCAGTTTCTCCAAACGGAGTTACGGGATGCTCGTAGCGATGAGCAAAACTTTGCACGTCTTCATCATTTAATTGTGCCTTATTGCTGATGAAAATAGCATCAATATCCGAAGTCTTGATGTCTTCCTTAGGTGTCTGTTCTTCCTCTTCTGCTTGAGATTGTAAAACAGGCTCTACATAATCGTTAACCAAGGGTTCATTCTTTGGTTCTTCCCTAGTATTTGAATATTGGTTGATTTGCATTTGTAATTGTTCGGTAGTGTATCTCGGTTGAACAGCACGGTCTCTAGTCATTACTTCTGGAATTAGGTTTTCTTGATAAATCGTATCATAGATTGTTTTGGCAACCAAATTGCACAACTGGTCTTCCTTACTAATTCTAACGGTCTGCTTAGTTGGGTGAACATTAACATCAGTTAAAACCGGATCCAATTCGATGTTTAACACAGCAATTGGATAACGACCAACCATTAGCTTAGAACCATAGCCATCAGTGATTGCTTTGAATAACGCATAGTTTTTAACGTATCTACCATTCAAAGTAATGGTGACATAGTTTCTAGAAGCCCTTGTTAATTCAGGTAAACTTACAAAACCACTAATCTTAAAATCATTATCAGAATTTTCAATCTTAATAATGCGCTTTAAGTTCTTGGCACCATAAATATCACCAATTACTTGTTGTAATTGACCTCTACCTGATGTTCTTAAGATTTCTCTTTGGTTATGAACCAACGAAAATGCAACATCAGGATGACCAATTGATAAACGATCAACAATATCAGAAATCTTGGCTAGTTCAGTCTTAATGGTCTTCATGTATTTCAATCTAGCTGGTGTATTAAAGAATAAGTCCTCAACACAGATACTTGTTCCTCTTCTAGCTTCTGCTGGCTTGATTTCTTTTATTTCGCCACCCTTGATATGAATCTGGGTTCCTTCATCCCCAGTCGATGTTTTCAAATGAACATCTGACACCGAAGCAATTGAAGGCAAAGCTTCACCCCTGAATCCTAAGGATTGAACCTTGAAGAGATCTCTTTGGTTATTAATCTTACTTGTTGCATGACGTTTAAAGGCGATTTCGACATCATCGTGATTAATCCCAATTCCATCATCGATAATTTCGATTTTCTTTAATCCTGCATCTTCAATATTGATATCAATTTGCGTACTTTGCGCATCAATTGAATTTTCAACTAATTCTTTTACAACCGAAGCAGGTCGTTCAACAACTTCACCGGCTGCAATTTGATCAGCAAGAATTGTTGATAACTCATGTATTTTATGCAAGATTAATCACCTCATTTATTTATCAATTTCGCGTTTCCATTTATATACTTCATTCATAATATCCATTGGTGTCTTAGACATCAAGTCTAAGTCCTTAAGAGCTTTTAGAATCTTATCTTCGCCGCTCTTGCGTTTTTTCTTTTGGGGTTCTTTAACATCCCCAAACAATGAAAGTTGTTGTTCTGGCTCATCAATTTCGTGTTCAACGACTGGATTTGATTTTTCTGCCATGACAACATTGTCAGTATTGGTCTTTTGATTGTTATTTTCCAAGTCACTTAAGATGACGTCTGCTCTGGATAATAATTCATTTGGTAAACCGGCTAATTTAGCAACGTGAATACCATATGACTTATCGGCAGCACCCTTCTTCACCTTGTGTAGAAAGACTAGCTCACCGTTTTTTTCAACTGCACCAACATGAACGTTTTGTAGTTCATCCAATGAATCAGCTAATTCAGTCAATTCATGGTAGTGTGTAGAAAATAGTGTCTTTGCATGGATATGATTGTGAACATATTCAATGATTGATTGAGCTAACGCCATTCCATCGTATGTGGCTGTCCCTCTACCAATTTCATCAAATAAAATCAAACTGTTATCGGTAGCATTTTGAATTGCTTCGTTTGATTCTTTCATTTCAACCATGAAAGTACTTTGACCAGAAATCAAATCATCGGCAGCACCAATTCTGGTAAAGATTTGGTCAAAAATTGGCATTTTGGCTGACTTAGCAGGAACGAAGCAACCAATTTGAGCCATGATGACTGTTAATGCCAATTGACGCATGTAAGTACTCTTACCAGACATATTAGGACCAGTGATTAACAATACGTTAGTGCCTGGATCCATAATCACATCGTTTGGTACGTATGATTGATGTCCCATAACCTTTTCAACCACCGGATGTCTACCGTCGATAATTTCTAGCTTGTGTTCTTCATTTAAGGTTGGACGAACCAATCTGTATTCATCTGAAATAGATGCAAAACTTTGCATTACATCCAGACTAGATACCGCATTGGCTAGTTTTTGTAGTCTTTGAATGGCACTCTTAACAACATCGCGAACTTCACTGAATAATTCGTATTCTAAGGTCTTTGATTTTTCTTGTGCCTCAATGATTAGCTTTTCTTTTTCCTTTAGTTCAGGAGTAGAGAATCTTTCAGCATTGGTAAGAGTTTGCTTTCTTTCATATCTATCTTCTGGCAACTTGCTTAGGTTGGCCTTCGATACTTCGATGTAGTAACCGAAAACATGGTTATAACCAATCTTTAGGTTATTGATACCAGTAAGTTCACGTTCCTTACTTTCTAGTTCAGCAATCCATTGTTTTCCATTGTTCATTGCATCCCTGTATTGATCCAACATTTGGTTGTAGCCATCTTTAATAACCCCACCATCAGTGACTGAGATTGGTGGTTCTTCAGTAATCGCCTTTTCAATTAGTTCTGAAACTTCATCGACTGGATCTAAATCATTATTAATTTCATCAAATGATTTGGTATCCATTTCATCTAAGATGTATTTAATCTTTGGAATTTGTTGCAATGATGTCTTTAATTGAACTAAGTCACGACCGTTAACTGAACCAAAAGATACCTTTCCAGCAAGTCTTTCTAAATCGTAAACTTTTACCAACATGTCAGTGATTTCACTACGTTCATAGTAATGATTCAATAAATCATCAACTTGGTTTTGACGGTTTTCAATAGAAGACTTATCAATTAGTGGATGGTCAATCCATTCGCGTAATTTTCTACCACCCATTGCTGTTTTGGTTTCATCCAATAGCCATAGTAAACTACCAGACTTTTTGTTAGTTCTTAAGTTCTTGGTTAATTCAAGGTTGTATTGTGAATTGTGATCCATCTTCAAGAATTCAGCCGGCTTGTATGCAATGGCTGCCTTCATGTGAGAAAGACTACGTTTTTGAGTATCCACAATGTAAGTAGTTAGTCGATTTACGACCTTCTTTTCTAGGTCCTGTCTTAGCCCTTCTGAAAGATATTGCATATCATCTAATTCTTTAATGTCGTCTTGATATGAAACCAAGATGCCAACCTTATTGATTAGTGCAACATCTTTTTCAGGAATTTCACGATTAACGATTACTTCTTTCGTTTGTAATGTCATCAATTCGTTTAGAACACTGTTCATATTACTTAAAGCAGTGGTCTTTAATTCACCGGTAGATAGTTCAGCGTACGCAAAACCATAACCAGCATCTGAATATTCGATTGCGGTTAAGTAGTTGTTATCCTTAGCGTTTTCGGCACCCATTGTAGTTCTGGTACCAGGAGTAACTAATTGGGTAACGGCTCTTTTGACCATTCCTTTTGCCAACTTAGGGTCTTCCATTTGTTCTACAATTGCGACTTTATAACCCTTATCGATTAATGTGTCGATGTATGATTCAACCGCCTTGTGTGGCACTCCACACATTGGGATTGGATTGTCGGCATTCTTACTTCTAGAAGTTAATGTTAGCTCCAGAATTTGGGCCCCTTTTACCGCGTCTTCATTGAACATTTCATAAAAGTCACCAAGACGATAAAAAACAAAAGCATCTGGGTATTGATCTTTTACTTTCTGATATTGTTCCATCATTGGTGTTTGTTTAGTTTTACTAGCCATTAAAACAATATCCTCCTTTGCTACTAACCCTTATATGGGTGATTTGGATCAATTAATATTTTTTCAATAGATCTGGCAGTGCCATCGTCTCTTAAATCGATAACACATCCGGAGACGATTCCACGTCCCTTTTCTTCAACTTCAAATCTAGTTGGACGTTGGGTAATGAAACGATGGATGATGTTTTCATACTTCATTCCTAAGACACTATCAAACGGTCCACACATTCCAACGTCAGAAATGAACGCTGTGCCGTTTTTTAATATTTGGTCATCATTAGTCTGTACATGGGTATGAGTACCCACAATCGCAGAAATTTGACCATCTAGATACATCCCCATCGCTTTCTTTTCACTGGTTGTTTCAGCGTGAAAATCAACAAAAATTGCATCTGCTTCTTTTTTAATTTCACTGATAAGTTCGTCAATCTTTTGGAAAGGATCATCGATTGGATCAATAAATATTCTTCCTTGTAAGTTAACTACCGCTAACTTCTTATTATTAACGTTAATAATTGTATATCCACTACCCGGTACATCCTTACCAGGATAATTAAGAGGACGTACTAATTTTTTGGTATCATCGATAAAATCGAAGATTTCCTCGTTATTCCATGCATGGTTTCCTAATGTAATTACGTCAGTCCCTGCACTCATAATTTGTTTATATACTTTTTTATTAATTCCACGACCAAATGATGTTGAGTTTTCACCATTTACAATCGTTACCTGTGGCTTGTAGTCTCTTTTTAGAATTGGTAGATACTTACTTACCATCTCTACTCCCAAGTTACCTACTACGTCACCTAAAAATAGTATTCTCATTTTCGTCCTCAATTCATTATTATATATATACTATTTTACATCGTTTTACATAAAATAAAAAAGGGCAAAAGCCCTTTTTTTATTTTGCATATTCGATTGATCTTACTTCCCTAATAATTGTAACCTTGATATGACCAGGATATTCCATATCCTCTTCAATCTTATTTTTAATATCTCTAGCTAAAACAACTGCTTGAGTATCAGAAACTTTTTCTGGTTTTACAATCACTCTAATTTCACGTCCGGCTTGAATTGCATAGCTCTTGTTTACTTCTTCGAAGCTATCACTAATTGTTTCCAAACTTTCTAGACGATGAACAAAGCTTTCAAGAGATTTACTCTTTGCACCTGGTCTAGCAATCGCAATCTTGTTTGCGATGTTAACTAATTCAGAAATGATGTACTTAGGTTCACTGTCTTCATTATCGGCTGCAATTGAGTCAATAACAACTGGACTTTCTTTGAACTTCTTGGCTAAGTCAACACCAAGGTCAATGTGAGAACCTTCTGTTTCATTATCTGCAGAGCGACCAATTTCGTGCAACAATCCTGCGCGTTTTGCTAATACGACGTCTTCGCCCAATTCTGCGGCTAAGACACCTGACAACTTCGCAACTTCAATAGAATGGCTTAAAACATTACGACCATGGTAAATCTTGAACTTCAATTTACCAATCATCATAATCATTTCAGGACTCAATGAATGAATTCCTAAATCAAATACTGTTTCTTCACCAATTTCTTGAATCTTTTCATCAAGTTCTCGACGACTCTTATCTACCATTTCTTCGATTCGAGCTGGGTGGATACGACCATCCTTAATTAGACTTTCAAGTGCCATCTTGGCAACTTCTCTTCTAATTGGATCAAATCCACTTAGCACAACTGCTTCTGGAGTATCATCAATAACCAAATCAATTCCCGTTAAGGTTTCAAAGGTTCTAATGTTTCTACCTTCTCGTCCGATGATACGACCTTTCATATCATCGTTAGGTAGGTTAACAACTGAAACTGTGGTTTCAGATACGATATCAGCAGCACTTTGTTGAATCGCTTCAATAACTAGATTCTTGGCATTCTCAGAAGATTCCTTACGAGCTAGGTTATAACTATCTTTAACCATCTTAGCGCGTTCGTCAGCTAATTCTTTCTTTGTTTCATTAATAATTAGCTCTTGTGCTTCTTCTTGAGAAAGTGAAGAGATACGTTCTAACTCATCTTGACGTTGTTTAACTAGCATATCAGCATGCTGTTGCTTTTGTTCAAGTTTCTTTTGGTTTGAATTAAGCTTTTCTTCACGCTTATTCAATGAATCTTCACGCTTATCAAAAGCGTCATCTTTACGATCTAGAGAATCTTCACGTTGAATTAGACGATTTTCTTGTCGTTGAACTTCAATTCGTCTTTGCTTAATTTCTTTTTCGATGTTTGAACGATAATGGTTACTCTTTTCTCTTGCCTCAAGAATTGCTTCCTTAGCTGAGGTTTGAGCTTGTCGTTTAGCATCTTCCAAAATATCTTGTGCACTCATGTGGGCCTTTGTTAATTTCTTATCAACAATTTTCTTGTTAGAAAACATTCCCACAGAGATACCAACTACAAAAGCAGCGATGATTGCGAGGATCATAGGTAAAAAATAAGTCATAGGCTTATTGCACCTCCACATCATCTTATTTAATTAAGTTTTTGATAATTGCGCATTGAATGATTTATTAGTCATTTTGCGAACTAAATAAATAGTTCAATGTACATTACTATATTTTAAATTTTAGTTGTGTAAGTGTCAACACATGTTATTTTCTTTTGCAAAATAAAAAAGCCTTTCGGCTTCTTTATCATTATTCTTCACCAGTGTCCAAACTTGTTTGTTCAGCTTCACCCGATTCAGAATCGTCTTCGCCCATGCCGTATGCAGCACGAACTTTTTTGTTAATTTCTTCCATTTTGTCCGGATTATCTTGTAAGAATTGTTTTGCGTTTTCACGACCTTGACCAATTCTTTCTTCACCGTATGAATACCATGAACCAGACTTGCCAATGATGTCTTGTTCAACGGCCATATCAACTAATTCACCAGTTTGTGAAATACCTTGACCGTACATGATATCAACTTCGGCACGCTTGAATGGAGGAGCTACCTTATTCTTGGCAACTTTAATCTTAGTTCTGTTACCAATAATGTCAGTACCATCTTTAATTTGTTCAGCTCTTCTGATTTCTAGTCTGATAGTTGAGTAGAACTTAAGAGCACGTCCACCAGGTGTAGTTTCTGGGTTACCAAACATAACACCAACTTTTTCTCTAATTTGGTTAATAAATAGAGCAATAGTCTTAGTCTTGTTAATTGATCCAGATAACTTACGTAGTGCTTGTGACATTAAACGAGCTTGCAAACCAACGTGAGCATCACCCATTTCACCTTCAATTTCAGCTCTAGGTACTAAAGCTGCAACTGAATCGACAACTACGATATCAATGGCACCACTAGATACAAGGGCGTCACAAATTTGTAGACCTTGTTCACCAGTATCAGGTTGTGATAGAAGTAAATCATCAATGTTTACCCCTAGGTTGGTAGCATATACTGGATCCAAAGCATTTTCAGCATCAATGTATGCTGCTGTTCCACCTTGTTTTTGTACTTCCGCAACAGCTTGTAGCGCAATGGTAGTCTTACCTGAACTTTCAGGTCCATAAATTTCAACAATTCTTCCTCGTGGGAATCCTCCAACACCTAATGCATTATCAAGTGCTAAGGAACCTGTTGGTACAGTGGAAATTCTAGTATCTCCACGGTCTCCCATTCTCATGATTGAACCTTTACCGAATTCTTTTTCAATTCGTTTTAAGGCACCATCTAGAGCCGCTTTTCGTTCATCAGCCATTAATTTGACCTCCCTTTGATAACTATTCGATATTTATACTATACTAATCTCTCATTAAAAAAGCAAGTAAAAACAGAACAAAAGTTCGCATTATTTAGAATGCTCATTTTCAATCATTTTCAACGCAGCTTGCACTGACTGTTCACGCACCTCTTGACGTGATCCACTAAAATGAAATTCTTTTGCAAATTGATTTCCTTTGAAATCTAGTCCGATAAATACAGTTCCTGCTGGTTGGCCTTCCAAACTATCAGGACCAGCAACACCAGTAAATGAAACTCCTACGTCAACATTCATGATTTGCTTGGATTGCTTAGCCATCCAAATTGCCACTTGTTCTGAGACAACACCATATTCATCAATTACATCCATTGGAATCGATAATAATTTGGCTTTGGCTCCATTCGAATAAGTAACAAATCCACCATAGAAGATAGCAGAAACACCGGGAACTCCACCAATAGTGGATTGAAACATCCCTGCCGTTAAGCTTTCTGCTCCGGTTATGGTGATTCGATCGTCAATTAGCTTGTTAACAATAGATGTATCAATTTGCATACATAATCCGACCTTTCTTATATATATACGATAATTAAATCGATTTACTTGAAAGAATCTGCAAAAATGAAACGACTCTTCCAAAAGTACTCAACACCTGAGTAAACAGTAAAGAATAAGCAGATGTAAAGTAATAATGTACCAAAACCAATGGTTGTAAATGGAATGAATAAGAAATCATTCAATAGTAATAAGATAATGGCAATCATTTGACTAAATGTCTTAATCTTACCAGGCCATGCAGCTGCAATTACTTGGCCATCGTTTTCAACAACGATTAATCTTAGACCAGTAACGGCTAGTTCACGACATACGATTACGGCTGCAACCCATGCTGGAACAAAGCCAAATGAAACTAGGATAATGAATGCTGACATAACAATCATTTTGTCTGCTAATGGATCAGCAAATTTACCGAAGTTAGTAACTAAGTGTTGTCTTCTGGCAATTTGTCCATCTAAAAAGTCTGTGATACATGCAGCAGCGAAAACAATCGCAGCAACGATTCTGGTTACTTGGATGCTTGTGCCTAACCAGATAACTGTTCCCATGTTAATGTCACATGAAAGCAATATAATGAATAGTGGAATCATTATTATTCTAATTAATGTAAGTTTGTTTGGTAAATTCATAATTTCCTCCATAGAAATAAAAAAGGGCTTTAACAAAGCCCTCTTTTTTATTTACTAAATTCTAATGTAATTTGTGTAGTTAAAGGTGTGCTCTTATCGTATTTCAATTCAGTACCATTAACCAAGATCTTAGCACCTTGGGTGTTACCTAATGAAATGTTAACACTCTTAGTGTCAGCTGGAAGCTTAACATCCTTCTTATCACCACTGTTTTGTGAACCTTGGAATAGAGTCTTGTTATCAGCCATGATTGATGACCATGCTCTACCAGTAGCCTTTAGAGTAACAGTGTTTTCTTTTTGACCAGTTACATTATACTTAGTAGCGCTAACTTCCTTAATGGTAGTCTTAGTGTCAGTGGACTTCTTATCTTCTTTCTTCTTGTCATCAGCCTTGCTGCTTGATGAACTTGATTCTGAAGAACCAGTAACTGAAACAGAACTGCTACTAATGCTAGTTTGAGAAGAACTATTAGTATGTACAACAACTGCCCAAATACCGCAAACAACTACTAGGATTGCAACAATAATTCCGATGGTTGGAATAACCTTACGGAATGAGTCTTTTCTGTGTTCACGACTACGACTAGCTACACGGCTATTAACGTCATCCTTTGATACTTCATCAGCGTATTCTTCGCTTTGAGTATCAGGTAGACTATCGTCATGTTCATTCAATAGTTCAATACCGTTAACGCCAACAGTGTCAGCGAATTGCTTAATAAACGCGCGAACGTAAAAATCACCAGGAAGTTCAGCAAAGTTCCCCTGTTCGATTGCTTCAAGGTAATGTTTTTGGATTTTGGTAATCTTTTGAATATCGTCAATGGACATTCCCTTGGCGACACGTGCTTCGTGTAGTGATTTACCAATTTCTACTTGTTTTCCATTGTTATTTTGCATAGGTATTACTCCACTTATTTATTATTTTACATCTACAGTATATCATAATTAGCTATATTATCTAGACATCTAAACTAATTAATTTTTAGGAAAAATCTTGTTTTTCACTATCATGTCAGGTTTTAAGAACAATTTTCCATAACGGATTAAATCATCTAATTCTAATTGTTTGATCATTTCAATTTCATCATAAATATTTTCAAAATCATGATTTTCATCTGACATGTTATTTGCAATTGCTTCAATGGAATTCATCATTGAAACATGTTGGCCGATTTCTTCTTTTTTAATTAATTCAAACTCATCAGCTTTATCTGAAATATAGTCGGCAAAGTTAACCAATACATCTGAAATTCTATCAATGAATTCATCAATCTTTTCAGTCTCACCTGCTAATACCGCAAAGTTAAACTGGTCTTCGCAATCGAAGTCAAAACCAAATGAGTCATCGATAATTCCATTGTTATACATCTTTTCGTAGATCTCAGAACCTTCTGATAACAGAAGTTGTAGCAATAATGAAATGGATAGTTCATATTTAATGTCACCATTGTATTTGGAATCACCCTTAATTCCTAAAGCTACTTTAGGACGGTTTACATCCATGTAATGGTTGGTTTCCTTAACAACTTCAGCAGATTTAATTGTTGTTTTTTTAACATCTTTAGGTTCGGCAAAACTCTTTTGTCTTTGATTATCACTAACCCACTTAAAGATATCTTCAGGAACAACATTTCCAACAACTGTAAGTTGCATGTTTTGTGGTTGATAGAAGTAATTATAAGAGTCATACAAGTCTTGCTTGGTAATCTTATAGATTGAATCCTCTGTTCCAGCGATATCAACATTCAATGGCGTATCTGGGAACATGTTTTGCACTGTCTTGAAGAATAAAACAGCTCCGGGCTCATCATCATACATACTAATTTCTTGGCCAATGATGCCCTTTTCTTTTTCAACCTTTGCGTCACTAAAGTAAGGTTCTTGAACGAAGTCCAACAACTCAGTTAGGTTTTCATGAACATTATCAGTGGTAGAGAATAGGTAACTGGTTTTATTAAAACTAGTAAATGCGTTAGATCCTGCACCGTATTTGGAAAAAACATCCATGGCGTCATGATCTTTTTTATCGAACATCTTATGTTCTAGAAAATGGGCAATCCCCGCTGGATAAGTCTTTCCATTAATATTGGTATCGATAGATCCATATATCACAGAAAGTGTTGCATATGTTTTTTGATAGCCCTTCTTGGGAACAACTACTACAGACAATCCATTATCCATCTTTTCGATATATACTTTTTCGTTAAACTTACGATACTCTTTAATTTGCATCATCAATCCTCCCATCTAAGAAGAAAATTGAATTCAATTCAACCTTTTTAGCAACCTCAGCAATTTGATTGCTTGTCACATCATTAACGCGTTGTTTCCATTCATCAAATGATAGATCTCGACTCAACAATCCATTAACGAATTGTTGTTCCATGTTTTGACGAGGACTGTCCAAAACAGCTTTTTTGGCATTAATCATTTCTGCCTTAATACTGTTTAAAACGTCGATGTCGACATTTCCATTAGCAATGTCGTTTAATTGTTCCTTAACAATAGATAAGACTTTATCCTTATTGCTGTAATTGATACCAGTGCTTACCATTACAAATCCGTTGATAGAGTTGTATGAACTGCTTGCACTGTAAGCTAAACTATTCTTTTCTCTGACATTTTTAAATAGCTTAGATTGTGGTGTTCCACCAAAGATAGCGTTAAACAACACTGCTGCCATTGATTCCTTATTATTGTAGAAAATCGGCAAACGATATCCTAAGTTCAAACAACTTTGTGATGATTGAATCTTTTTATCGACAATTTCAACATCGTCGTTCATCTTAAATGAAGTTAGTGGTGCTAATTCATATTTCACACCTCGATTTGACAATTTAAATTGTTCAAACAAGTTGTAAATTTTTTCTTCATCAACATCCCCGATGACAGAAATCTTGATATTGTCATTTTTTTTAACAGATAAATAGTATTCATATTCATTTTGACTATCAATTAAATCATAGTCATTTGGTGTTCCAAATATAAAAGAACCACGGTTTAGGTAGTCCTTGTAAAATAATTTCTTCAATTGAATTGAAGCATAGTATTGCTTATCGTCGGCAATTGATTCAACATATTTTTTCATGTTGTTTCTTTGTAGGATAAACGTATCCTTATTAAATTGACCATCAGTAGCCAACGGCTTGAATACTACACTATAAATAAAACTAACAGCCTGTTGTAATAAATCATCTTTTGCATCGACAAACTTTGGATTTGGGATACTCAAGTTAATTCTTAGAACTGACAAATTACCATATCTCAAAACGTTGGTTCCAAAACTGGCTCCATACATTGATGATAAGTATCTTGCTAATTTGGATTGCGTTGGATAATCTTGATTACTAATTTCCATCAATTCTGCAAGTACTGCTCGTTTAGCAAAATTTTCTGGAATAGCCTCGCTAACTAGATCAAAAGTAAATGAAATTGTTTTGAATTTATCTTCTAAAATAACATTTAAGTCTACTCCATTAGCTAATTTCTTATGCAACAAAATCCCACCTCTAGTTCTTATTTCTTATTATTTGTTAATTTCATTAATGGTGTGTTGTAGTTCTTACCAAACCATTTTTTACAAATCTTTTCTAATTCACCATTCTTTGCTAGCTTCTTGAATGCAGCATTAATCTTAGCTTGCATTGTCTTATCACCTTTACGAATTCCGACACCAAATTGCTCTTGTGGGAATTTACCTCTAACGACTTTGTACATGTCAGGGTTAGGTTGGTGTGCAATGTAGTAGTTTGCATATGTGCTATCAATTAACAATCCACTAATTCTACCATGATTCAAGTCAATAAATGCATTAGTAAATGAATTATATAGAATTGGTGATTGGTTTTTAATATATTGTTTCAATAATTTTGGTTGATCGTCAATATCATTTAGACCAGCTGAACCATTTTGAGCACCTAAATACTTACCCTTCATATCACTAAATTTATTAATGTTAGATGATTTCAAAGTAACTAGTTCTTGGTCATTTGCCAAGTAAGGCTTACTGAAGTTAACAACAGCTTGTCGTTCAGGGGTAATTGAGAAACCATTCCAAATTAAATCAATGGTGGTATTTCTCAACTCGGTTACGTTCATTGACCAATCGATAGGTTGAAAGACTGGTTTAATACCGTATTGTTTGAACACAGCGTTAGCTAAATCAACGTCGAAACCGGTGATTTTACCACTCTTATTTTCATATCCCATTGGAACGAAGGTAACATCTAGACCAATGGTAACTTGCTTGTTCTTTTCAATGCGGCTCCATGTATCTTCATGATCTGCTTTTTGTGTAACAGACTCACAACCAGATAAAATGATCACTGCCATCAAACAAACACTAATAAGTCCAACCATTTTTAAAACTTTGGTCTTCATGGACTACCCCTCCTCTTTAAATGGTCTAACTTCCTTTACCTTGTCAGCAACTTGTTCTGCGAATGCCACATCGTGGGTAACCACAAGTTGTGTGATATTTTGCTTCTTTAAATCTAAAATAATCTTTCCAACTTCTTCACTTAACTTAGGATCCAAAGCAGATGTTGGTTCATCGTAGCAAATAATTTTGGGATGCATTGCCAAAGTTCTAACAATTGCCACACGTTGTTTTTGTCCACCAGATAATTGGTATGGGTAAAGTGATTCCTTACCAGTTAAATCTAGTTTGTCGATTAATTCTTGTGCTTCTTTTAATGCTTCTTCTTTTGACTTCTTTAACACTAGTTGTGGTGCCAAGATGATGTTTTCAATGACCGTCAAGTTTGGGAATAAACCAAAGTCTTGAAATACTACACCGATAACCGATTTTGAATCATCAGTTGGATCAATTTCTTCGCCATCTAAGAAGAACTTACCTGAATCAGCTTTTTCTAAACCGGTGATACATCTTAATAGTGTTGTCTTACCAGCACCGGAAGGACCAACAATACTTAGGATTTCGTTATCATCAACATCTAGGTTCATGTCCTTGATAATGGTTTTACCTTGAAAACTCTTATTTAAACTTTTTACTTGAAACATGTTAATCCCTCCTATCTCCAGTAATCAAAACGTTGTTCGATTTTTCTTAGTACCAATGTTAATACCGCTGTTAGTACCAAGTAGAATACAGCAACTAGAATTAATGGAACCAATGTAACGTCACGTGCTGTTGCAATATTTCCGGCTTGTAATAAGTCACCAATACCAATTACGTACACTAATGATGAATCCTTAACTAAGTTAATTACTTCGTTTCCGATTGAAGGTAACACAATTTTGAAAACTTGTGGAATGACAATCTTACGAAGAGTTTGCCAACGAGTTAATCGTAGCATTTTAGCACTTTCGAATTGGTTCTTTGGAATGGATTGGAAACCACCTCTAAAGATTTCAGCAAAGTAAGCTGCATAGTTTAAAACAAAGGCGATTACAGCTGCTTCAAATCTTGGGAACACAATTCCGATAATTGGTAAACCATAGAAGATAAAAATCAATTGTAATAATAGCGGGGTCCCACGCATGATCCAGACATAAAATTCAAAGATTGCTTTGATAATATTTTTTCCGGTTAATGCTAAGGAGACTAAGATTCCTAATGGGATTGATAAAACGATTGTTAATGCGAAAATCTCTAATGTGGTTACTACCCCAGAAAATAGTGAAGGTAATATTTCTAAAATATATTGCATTAATTATTCCTCCTTTGATAAAAAAAACGTCCTTTTAGCAATATGCTAAAAGGACGTTGAAAACGTGGTGCCACCTAATTTCCTATTCTGCTCGCGCAAAATAGCTCAGTGAGTCTATTGACTCGCAGATAACGGCTGCACCGGTTTATTCCTAATTACGTTCAGAATAACAACTCACAGATGTGAACACCTGCAGTAATTACCTAGCTTTCACCTGTTACTAGGATCTCTGTGAATTACATACAAATGCATTTCTGCTCAAAGTCTTTTAATAATTAATAAAATAACTTAATTTCAATCGTAAGTCAATAACAAAGTTTAGTTACGTTTAAATAAATGCTTAAACTTATCCCATGCACTTTCCTTTTTGACATCAATCTTCATCAATGGAACTGTTTCACCTTCAAGTCTTCTAGCTACGTTTCTGTAACCTTGGGCTGTTGGGTTGTCAGGGTTCATAACAATTGATTCACCGTTATTTGAAGTACTAATAACCTTGTCATCATCTAAGATGATACCTAATAAATCAATTCCTAAATGGGTGGTGATTTCATCAACATCCATGTAGTTGTCATCTTGCATCAATGATTTTCTGATACGATTAATGATTAATTTTGGTGTTTCTTGAAGTGGATGTTGTTCTAATAAACCAATTACTCGATCGGCATCACGAACTGCTGAAATTTCTGGAGTGGTAACAACGATTGCACCATCGGCACCAGAAACGGCGTTAATGAAACCTTGTTCGATTCCGGCTGGACAGTCAATAAAGACGTAGTCAAAATCTGGTTTTAATTCATCAACAATGCTCTTTACTTGTTCTTCGTTTAGAGCTGTCTTATCAGTATTTTGGGCTGCAGGTAATAGATATAATAAGTCATCGAAACGCTTATCTTTCACCATTGCTTGAACTAGCTTTACTCTACCAGTTGCAACATCTACGATATCGTACATAACACGATTATCTAGACCCATAACAACATCTAGGTTTCTTAGACCAATATCTAAGTCAATCAAACAAACTCTTTTTCCCATCATTGCTAACGCAATTCCAATATTAGCACTTGAAGTTGTTTTTCCAACTCCACCTTTACCTGATGTAATTACAATGGCTTTTCCCATTATTCAATACCTCCAATTCGATTAAAGAACTTTGGATTAATCTCTTTTAGATTCTTTATTTTACCATAACTTAGCACGTGTAGGTCGTTTACATATACTACTGTTTTTTCAGAATCCTTAATCGGACGATCTGCTACAATATCGTATTGTTCTCCTACACGAACTTGTTGTGCTGTATGTAAATTACCGATGATTAACTTACTTTCGTCATCAGGAAAACCTGCTTGAACAATTCCTTCGATAACTCCCATATTAAACACATTACCAGTGGCAATTAACTTTCCACCTTCATGAATCTTACCAAAGAATAAAACATCACCATCGACGTTTACTTCTTGACCGTTTCTAATCACTCTGCTCATCACTTCAACATTGTTTTGTGCCATGATTTTAGCAGATTCTTCCTTGGTAATAACGTTGGATAAAAAGTTATCGATAACTAGATTTTCGTAGTCATCAACTAACTTAATGATATCATTTTTATCTTCTTCTGACATCAATCTGTTACCCATCTGAACATTCAAATGTAATTGGTCTTTGCCTTTTTCACTTTCTTCGCCAAGGCCTTCTAGTAGTTGTTTCAAATCAACTAGGATTTCTCTCACACTAGCTGTTTCTTTTAGGATTAACTCATATCCATCTTTGGTTCCTTTAAGTACTACAGATTGCATTTATAGATACTCCCTCTTATCTCTTTTATTACTCTACTCAATTCGATCAAATAATACCCCGATTGGCACGTACAAAATTAAGAATAACACTGAGTTAAACAATACAGTTGGAATCACTGCATGAATTAAAAAGTACCCAGCTGCCATGTTAGTAGCATTCATTAAACGATTTAATCCATAAGCTAAAACATTGATTAGTGCAATGTTAAACGCAAATGAAAATAATCCGGTCACAATGTTCATTGGTAAGAAACGATATAGCTTTCTACCGATGATGATTGCAAGTGGGAAGACAATTACGTACACCCCTAATATACCGGTATAGAACAAATCAAACAATAATCCGGCAATGGATGCCCATATTTCAACGTGTTCGTTTGTTCGATTAATGAAGTACATACCAAAGAATAACCATGCAAATGTAATGCTTGGGACTAGTATATATTTTCCATATAGAAGGTGACTAAAAATTAATGAAATTGATCCATCCAAGAACAAAGAAATGAACAATCCAATTATGAAAACATATCTAATTGGTTGGTGTTCTCTCATCCTAATCACCCCTATGATGTTTTATCTACAACTGTAACAACTTCTAAATCATTCATGTTTGCTGGAGTTTGAATGTACAACTTAGTAGCAGTTCCATAATCATCAGTTGTTACCTTTGCAACTTTACCTACGTAAATACCCTTTGGTGTAATTCCACCAAGACCATTTGTAGATACTTTATCATTTACCTTAATCTTAACCTTGGTATTTAAATGACCAACGATTAATTGACCAGTCTTTCTGTCATAACCGTTAATAATTCCGTTAACAGTTTCACCTTTTGAATTGGTAGCTTCAACTGGGAATTTGTTGTCAGAATCAACAGTATTGGAAATTAATTCTACTTTACTGTTACTGTTATTGACTTCAATGACACGTCCAATTAATCCCTTAGCGCCAAGAACGGACATGTTCTTCTTAACCCCAGCAGATGAACCTTTGTTAATAACAAATTGGTCGTTCCATGCTGATGGAGTTCTAACTAAAGCTTCAGCAACAATTGGATTATAATCAGCCAAACCACTTTTAATGTTAAGTTCACGTTTTAGTTGATCATTTTCACTTTGAATAGCTTGGTCTCTAACCTTGGTTGCTGTAATTGTTTCTACTTGTGCTTTTAGCTTTTGATTTTCTTTGTATGTGTTAATTAGATTGTTTACAGTTTCACCGGCATGTCTAACTGAGTTTGCTGGAACAGCAACAGTCCAGCTAGCAATTCCAACCACGTCATTTCCAAAACGTTGGATAAATGGTGGCATTGATTTGTTATTTCTGGTTGAAACAGAAACGGAAATGAAACCTAAACAAATAATAAAAATCAAAATGGCAGTTAACCACTTTCGATTGGAGAAAAACTTACGCATTTTTCAATCCTCCGAACTAGTAAATAAGCGGGAAGATAACCTCCCCGCTTATTTAATCTATTTTCTCTTCATAATATCAATGCTCTTTAATGATTCACCAGTTCCGATTGCAACACAATCTAGCGGGTTCTTAGCGATTGAAACTGGAACCTTAGTAGCTTCTGAAATAACTTGTGGTAAGTTCTTCAATAAAGCACCACCACCAGTTAAGACAATACCATGATCGATAACATCGGCAGAGATTTCTGGAGATGTTTCTTCAAGGGTTTCCTTAACAGTTCCAATGATTTCTTGAATTGGTTCTGAAATAGCGTTTGCTACGTCTTCAGCAGTAATTTCCACACTCTTTGGTAAACCAGTTAGTAGGTATCTACCACGAATAGTAACGTTTTCGATATCTTTAGCACCTTCAATTGAAGCTGAACCGATATCCCATTTTAGCTTTTCAGCAGTTCTTTCACCGATTAGTAGGTTGTACTTCTTTCTGATGTAAGCCGCAATGGCGTCGTTTAGACGATCACCGGCTACACGAAGTGATCTACTTGATACGATACCACCTAAGGAGATAGTAGCAACATCAGTAGTACCACCACCAATATCAACAACCATGCTACCAGTTGGGTCCATGATTGGTAGGCCAGCACCAATGGCAGCTGCAAAAGGTTCTTCGATTACATAAGCATCCTTAGCACCAGCAACACGAGTTGCATCGATTACGGCTCTCTTTTCAACAGCAGTAATACCACTTGGTACACAGACCATAACGTAAGGCTTACCTGAAGCATGTCCTACAGTCTTGTTAATGTAGTATTTTAGCATTGTAACAGTAGTTTCGTAATCTGCGATTACCCCATCTTTCATAGGTCTAATTGCAGAAATACTAGCAGGAGTACGACCAATCATATCTCTTGCTTCTTGTCCAACTGCAACGATTTCCCCAGTTTTTGTATTCTTAGCAACAACTGAAGGTTCTCTTAACACAATTTCTTTACCATCAACGTAAACAATTGTGTTGGCAGTTCCTAAATCAATTCCAATATTTTTAGTTCCAAATCCAAACACAGTTTTTCATCCCTTCATAATTACATTTGGCTGGCTATTTTTAATTTCACCTTATTTTGCATACTTTCTCAGTATACCATAGTTATTTTTTAATTTTTAATAACACTCTCTAGTGTATACGATTTTGCAACATTTATCATTAAAGAATTTAAAATTTAACAATTTTTTATTCTAATTTGAATAATTTTCGCACATCTGAGATGAAATATAACGATCCAGTGATTAAAATCATGTCATCTTCTGACATTTCACCAGCAGTTTGAGCAATTGCTTGCTTCCAATCATCGATAACAGACACCGGATTTTTGGCATTAATCTGACCACTTATCTCATCTACATCGACACTTTGTCTTAAACCGTATGCCTCAAACCTAGTTAATACTAAATGAACATTCTTAATACTACCTAAAATATTCAGCATATCCATGTAATCTTTATCGGATAGGATACCGATAATGATATAAATCTCGTTTGATGCAAAATCACTAGTTAATAACTTCTTGATTTCGTTAACGGCATCGATATTGTGGGCACCATCTAGGACAACTAGTGGTTGGTCATTAACTCTTTCAAAACGACCTGGCCAGGTTGTCTTAGCAATTCCACTTATGATTGCTGAACTATTAACCTCTTTCCCCTTATCTTGTTGATGCAAAACATATGCCTTAATCGCACATGCTGCATTGTGTGGTTGGTAAAAACCTAGCAAGCTGGTCTCGATGTTTCGAACCAAGTTGTCATCATCTTCATAATCAAATGATTGTTGCCAGTTTTTGTTCATGACTGGTTTAGAAGTATTAAATTCACTGCCGTAAGCATATAGCGGTGCATCGAGTTCTGCCGCCTTATTTTTGAAAACTTCCATCGCGTCGTCATCGACCTTACCAATTACGACTGGACGGTTTTCTTTAATAATTCCTGCTTTTTGACTAGCAATCTTTGGAATCGTATCACCTAACAGCTTCATGTGATCCATCCCAATCGTTGTAATCACTGAGACAGTAGGTTCAAACACGTTGGTAGAGTCTAAAATACCGCCAATTCCGACTTCGACAATCACAACATCGACTGGATGCTTGGCAAAGTATAAAAACATCATAGCAGTGATAATTTCAAACTCAGTTGGACCACCGCCCAATATTGTCTCATCCATTTCTTCAGCAATTGGTTTGATTTTTTCTACCAACTCAATTAAATCATCATCTGAGATCGGATTGCCATCCACACTAATGCGTTCGTTGAACTTAATTAAAAATGGTGACGTGAACGTTCCAACAGTTTTATGGTCTGCTTGAAAGATATTTCTAAGGTAGGCTACCGTAGACCCCTTTCCGTTGGTTCCAGCGACATGAATAGCATTGATGTCTTTTTGTGGGTTACCTAAACGATTCAAAAGGTCCTTGATAATGTCTAAGCTTGGATGCTTTTTGAACTTATATCTACCATGGATAAAGCTAAGTGCTGTTTCATAATCCATCTTTGTCATCCCTTCAAAAAAGAGCCGGGCCAATATCGCCCGACTCTTTAATTAATCTAAATTACTTTTGACTCTTAATTTCTTCTAGTCGTTGCTTTGCAGCATCTAACTTAGATTGGTTATCAGCTTGCTTTTCTTTTTCAGCGTTAACAACTTGTTCTGGAGCATTGTCAACGAACTTCTTGTTAGCAAGTTTCTTTTCGGCACGTTGTACCTCAAATGTGTAGTTTTCGATTTCCTTTTCGATTCTAGCGATTTCTTCATCTAAATCAACTAGTTCGGCTAAAGGAATACTAATTTCAGCATCAGTCATGATTCCAGTCATAGCTAACTTAGGAGCTACAACATCTGAACCAATTGATAATTCCTTTGGATGACAGAAACGATCGATGTAATGCTTGTTTTCTTCAAAGATGTTCTTCAAGTCGTCATTGTCAGTCTTAACCAATAGGTCGATTGATGATGACATTGGAGCATTAGCTTGTGATCTGATATTTCTAACAACCTTAATCAATTCGATTAACGCAGCCATGTCTTTTTCTGCCTTAGCATCCTTGAATTCGTCATGGTTAACTGGGTATGGAGCAACCACGATTGATTCACCTTCATGAGGCATTGTTAACCAAATCTTTTCGGTAACAAATGGCATCATTGGGTGCATTAGTTTCAAAATCTTGTCTAGTGTGTAAGCTAGGATGTTTCTAGTGTTATTCTTAGCCTTTTCATCGTCACCAGTTAGAGTTTCTTTACTCATTTCAATGTACCAGTCACAGAAGTCGTTCCAAATAAAGTCGTATAATGCACGGCCAGCTTCACCAAAGTTGTACTTTTCAAAGTGATCAGTAACTTGATTTACCACGCTGTTTAACTTACTTAGAATCCACTTGTCTGCTAGGTTCCATTCTGATGAATCAGGTAATTCTGGTTTTTCCATGTCACCTAGGTTCATGATTACGTAACGACTAGCGTTCCATAACTTGTTAATGAAGTTCCAAGCAGCTTCAATCTTTTCGTAACTGAAACGAACGTCTTGTCCAGCTGTGTTACCAGTAGCTAAGAACCAACGCAATGCGTCAACCCCGTACTTATCAATAACATCCATTGGATCAATACCATTACCAAGTGATTTACTCATCTTACGACCTTGTGCATCACGCATTAGTCCGTGAAGTAAAACATCCTTGAATGGACGACGGTCTGTAAATGTTAGACTTTGGAAAATCATTCTTGATACCCAGAAGAAGATGATGTCGTAACCAGTAACTAAAGTATTAGTTGGGAAGTAACGCTTAAAGTCTTCTGAGTTTTCATCAGGCCAACCTAGAGTTGAGAATGGCCATAATGCAGATGAGAACCAAGTATCTAGAACGTCTGGATCTTGTTCCCAGTTTTCAGCATCCTTAGGAGCTTCCATTCCAACGTACATTTCGCCTGTTTGCTTGTTGTACCATGCTGGAATTCTGTGACCCCACCATAATTGTCTTGAAATAACCCAGTCATGGATGTTATCCATCCATTGAGTGAATGTGTTTTCAAAACGTTCTGGAACGAAGTTAACCTTATCATCAGTTGATTGGTTCTTAACTGCGCGGTCAGCTAGTGGTTGCATCTTAACGAACCATTGTGTTGAAAGTCTTGATTCAACTTGTACACCGGTTCTTTCTGAGTGACCAACTGAGTGAACAATTGGGTCAATCTTTAGCATGTAACCTTGGTCTTCTAAGTCAGCAACCATTGCTTTTCTAGCATCAAAACGATACATACCAACGTACTTGCCGGCATTTTCGTTCATAGTTGCGTCACCATTCATAGTATTAATACGTTTTAAGTCATGTCTGTTACCAACCTTGAAGTCATTAGGGTCATGGGCTGGAGTAATCTTAACCATACCAGTACCAAATTCAGGGTCTACATATTGGTCAGCAATGATTGGGATTTCTCTTTGTACTAAAGGAACCATAATCTTCTTGCCAACGATGTCTTTGTATCTTTCATCACTTGGGTTAACAGCTACAGCAACATCCCCAAACATAGTTTCAGGACGTGTAGTGGCAATTTCAATGTAATCTTTACCATCAAAAGTAGTACCGTCTACAAATGGGTACTTAACGTGGTAGAAAGCACCTTTATCATCTTTATGAATAACTTCGATATCTGATAAAGCAGTTTGTGCTTGTGGATCCCAGTTGATAATGTATTCACCACGGTAAATTAAGCCTTGGTTGTATAAATCAACGAAGACTTTACGAACAGCTTCTGATAAACCATCGTCTAAAGTGAAACGTTCACGTGAGTAATCAAGTGAAAGTCCCATCTTAGCCCATTGTTTCTTGATAGTTGCTGCATATTCATCTTTCCATTCCCAAACTTTGTCGACAAATTTTTCACGACCTAAGTCGTAACGAGAAACGCCTTGGTCTCTTAGTTTGGCTTCAACCTTAGCTTGAGTAGCGATACCAGCATGGTCCATACCAGGAACCCATAGAGTATCGTATCCTAACATTCTCTTTTGTCTGATTAACATGTCTTGTAAGGTTGTATCCCATGCATGTCCTAAGTGAAGCTTACCTGTAACGTTTGGTGGTGGTAAAACGATTGAGTAAGGCTTTGCCTTCTTGTCACCACTTGGTTTGAAAACGTCTTGTTCTAGCCATTTTTCATAACGACCTGATTCAACGGCGTCATGGTCATACTTTGTAGACATTTCAGTTTCTTTTGCCATAGTCCATCCCTCCAGTAAATAAAAAGAGCACTTCATCCAATAGGACGAAGTGCTCGCGGTACCACCTAATTTAAAGCATTAAAAAACACTTTCTCTTAATCCAATTAACGATGGCCCGTTCATATCTAAATTATCAATATCAATATGAATGCTCACAAGCTACCTTCATTTTGATAACGGAAAGATGTCTCACCTAATCATCTTTTCTCTGATACTCGTCATCAAAACTACTCTCTTGATCTTCGCATTTGTAATCTATATTGATTATATTAGACAATTTTTGGAAAATCGTCAACTCTATTTGTTTAATTTTTCAACAACAGCTTCAGCTTCTTTGAAATCAGGTTGTGAACCAATTTCTTCAACAACTTGACGGTAAACAATTTCACCATTTGCATCGATAGCATAAACCACACGAGCTAATGCATCAATATCCTTAACATAAGTACCTGAAGCCATACCAAAGTTATTATCAACATCTGACAGTAAGTGCATGCTTTCAACACCCTTAGCTGCACACCATTCACTTTGTTCTTCAACAGTATTCTTTGAAATGGTGTAGAATTCAACATTTTCGTACTTGTCTGACTTTCTGTTAAACTTCTTAGCTTCTAGACTACATGCTCTTGAGTTAACGTCTGGAACAGTTAAAATCAATGCTGGCTTGCCAATGAAGTCCTTGTTAGTGAATTCTTTGTTGTTAGAATCTAGGACTTTGAAATCTGGTAGTGCTTGTCCCTTATCCATTGGTTCTTTAATAGTTTCAACTGGTTTGTCTAAAAATTTTAGTTGCATGTTATAAATCTCCTTAATTGGTAGTTGCTAGTTATTTAAAATACAACTTACACGATTGATTTGCAAGCAAAAAGAAAAGAGACCATCAATAAAGATGATCTCTTTTGATAGATTATAGTAGTTCAGCGAAAACATCTTCTTGAGCATTCAAGAATTCTTCCCCTGGTTTAATGTCGATAATCTTAACTTTGTCCAATGAACGTTGCATTAGTCCTTCAACATCAATTAACTTTTCACATGCTCTAGTCTTTTCTAGATCAGGCTTAGTCTTTGGTGCAGGAGGAGTAAAGACTGTACAACAGTCTTCAAATGGCATAATTGATAAGTCGTAAGTATCAATTCTTTCAGCAATCTTAATGATTTCTGTCTTATCCATTGAAAGTAATGGTTTCAATACCGGAACAGTAGTTACGTCATTGATTGCCATCATACTTTCAAGAGTTTGTGATGCTACTTGACCTAGTGATTCACCAGTAAAGACACCCTTACAGTGTCTGTCTAGTGTCAACTTAGCAGCCAATCTTAACATCATACGACGTTGGATAGTCATTAAGTATCCTTCAGGAACCTTTTCCTTAATTTCTTCTTGAATTTCGGTAAATGGAACTTGAATGAATTGAATGTTACCACCAAAACGAGTCAACTTAGCAGCTAATTCTTTTGCCTTAGCTAATGCTTGTTCACTTGTGTATGGAGGACTGTAGAAGTGAACCATATCTAACTTCACTCCACGTTTCATTCCCATGTATGCTGCAACTGGTGAATCAATTCCACCAGAAAGCATCATAGTAGCACGACCACCAGTACCGACAGGTAATCCACCGGCACCGTCAATGGTCTCACTTGATAAGAAGATACCGTTCATACGAACTTCAACTCTTAACTTGATGTCAGGGTTCTTCATTTGAACCTTGATACCATCAACGTTGCTCAAGATGTATCCACCTAAAGCATCATTAATGTCGTGAGTGTCCATTGGGAAATGCTTGTCTTGTCGACGAGTGTCAATCTTAAAGGTCATACCATCTTTGAATTGGGCTTTCACCATTTCAACGGCGGTTTCTTTAACCTTATCGATATCCTTTTCTACCTTGATTGAAGGAGAAAAGTTTTCAATTCCAAAAACATCCTTTAAACGTTCGATAACCTTATCTGAGTCATCCCCGTTCAAAGTAACGTGCAAACGATCTCGCTTAGCACTTACCTTTAGGTTTTCGAAATCATGCAACACTCTGTCAACGTTCTTGCCTAGTTGCTTAATGAAGTCTTTACGGTTCTTACCCTTTGTGGATAATTCACCGTATCTGACCATTATTTCAGTATATTGCATTCACGGATTTCCTTTCTATGAGTTAATCTTTTTAAATCTTTCGTAAAGTTCGTCAAAGACTTCGTTAAAACGATCTGCTTCTTCCATTGTGTTATGTTCATCTAATGAAACACGCACAGCACTAGTTGCTTCATCTTCATCAACCTTCATAGCTGATAAAGTACCTGAGGCAACGTGACGTTTAGAAGAACATGCACTTGTAGTTGAAATAAAGATTCCATGACTTTCAAAAGCATGAACGATAGTTTCACCACGAACTCCTAGGATTGCAAAACATAAGATATGTGGTGCAAAGTGTTCGTTATCCTTTGAGAAGACCTTTACTTTATCAAATTTAGAAATATGTCCTAAAATATTTTGCTTGATTTTACGTTGTTTTGCAACCTTTTTATCTTCATCATCTAATAATAGACGTAAAGCACGGGCCATTGCGGTAATGGCAGGTAGATTTTCTGTACTACTTCTTAGGTTACGTTCTTGACCCCCACCGGTAATTAATGGAGCAATCTTCTTACCACTTCGTTTGTACATAAAACCGACACCTCTTGGTGCGTGGAATTTATGACCTGAGAAAGTAGCAAAATCAACACGATCATTGAAAATCAAGTCTTGAATACCCTTACCAATTCCTTGAACTGAATCAATGTGGTAACTGATGTTAGGATAATCCTTTAAAAGATCCCCGACTTCTTTGATTGGTTGAATTGCACCGATTTCATTATTTACAGACATGATAGAAACCAAAATTGTACTTGGTCTAATGGCCTTCTTTAAATCATCGACAGAGATACGTCCTTCATCATTTACTGGCAAGTAAGTAACTTCAAAGCCCAATTGTGTTAATTGTTCAACGGAGTTCTTTACTGCAGGATGTTCAACAGAACTTACGATAATGTGATTTCCGTAGGCACGCTTTTCAAAGGCAGTTCCCTTGATTGCCCAGTTGTCACCTTCTGTTCCACCACTGGTAAACAATATTTCACTTGGTAAAACACCTAGTAATTTAGCAATTTGTGCTCTAGATTGTTCCAACAAATTGAATGATTGTTCACCGAATTGATGTAAACTAGATGGGTTTCCCCAAAATTCTTTGCTTACTTTATCGTAAGTTGCTACAACAGAATCATCTGGTTTTGTTGTGGCACTATTGTCAAAGTATATCATTATTACCCTTCTTCATTTTTGGATTTGTCCGACTCAACTATATTTGACATTATAACAGAAAAAAAGAAGTAACGTTTGAATGACATCAAAGTTACTTCTTTATTTTATTTGGTTGTTTTCTTTTCGTTATAGTATTCAGTTTCCATTTGCTTGTAAGCACCTGGATTAACCTTTTCGATTGCAGCAGCCATAGTAGCTAGACTCTTTTCGTATTGATAACGATTATCAAAGTAGTCCTTAGCTTGTGCACAGGCAGCGTTTAAATCTTCGTTGGCATTCTTATAACGGTTGGCGAATTGCATCAAACGTTCTGATAGCATTGCACTATCGACAATGTTTTCAGTATCGGATAACAAGTGATCCATTGTGTCTGAGATGTTAGCCAATTTTTGGTTAATCTCATCCATACTAATCTTCACCTGATTGATTGATGCTGATAGGTTTGAAACTTCGTTGTATACGTAATCATAACGTTCTAAGAAGTCTTCAGTTAAACCAGGAAGGTTTAGGTTATCAATTCGTCTTCTGATGTTTAATAGTTGTAAATCAAACTTTTGAAGACTATCTCTAGCAACTCTTTCTTCCTTGCTTAGTTCAGCAACAGAATCATTGATGTCTTTTTGTTGTTTTTCAATTGAGCTTAGTTCTTGCTTAGCATCTTGTTGATGTTTTTGAATGACAGAATATACTGCCTTGTTACCGTTGATTGCATCGTAATCATTGTTGTAGATTGTTTCAATCTTACTGATTTTATCAGCTAATTCAGCAGTGTTTTCAATTTCATCATGTTCTAAGTTGTAGTTCTTGCTTAAACCTTCTAATTCATCACTTAGAATGCGGTTTTGGTTCTTAGCATGGAAGATAAAGTCATATACCAAGCTAATGTTTTTCTTAACCTTACGCTTAGCAACAATTTCTTTTTCCATGATGGCATACATTGAATCAATTGTTTCTTCAATGTATGTGCATGTCTTCTTAGTTTCTGGGATATCTAGTTGAGCTAGTGACTTCAATCCTTCTTGGCATGATTCCTTTAGGGTATTGATGGTGTCATCAATATCATCTTCAACAAAGTTGTAATCAGTTTGAATCATAGTACGATGACCACGTTCAATTTCATCCAATTGTCTTGGGAATTCCTTTGATAATGAAACGTATGTATCAGGAATAATCTTCATTAATTCATTCATTTCATTGATCAAGTTGTTAATCTTACCAAGTAATTCTTCTGCTTTGTTTTGATCACCATTTTCAGTTTCAGCAACGAATTCTTCGTAAACACCTTTGATAGTGCTTAGCTTATCTTCAAGCTTGTCGCTGCTTGGACCAAATGAGTAGTTTTGTGATAGCAATTGTTGGTTAATTTCTCTGATGGTGTTATCAACATCTTCGATTGCCTTTCGGTGTAAACTGTCAACTTCTTGTAGTTCACTTAGGCCATCGTGAATGTCGTTTAACTTGCCATCAACAACTTCAATTGCATCCCCCAGGTCACCAATAGTAACGCTGGCTGATAATAGCTTGTAACTATTAAGGAAATCTTCTGCATCACTCATATCATCTCTGATACTTGTTAAGTCTGAATTGGTAATTTTTTCATATTGTTCTTTGTATTCATTAAATTTGTCGAAAGATTCACCATTTAATTTAATTTTACCAGTTGCTTCCAACTCGTCTCCGACCATTACGTCCTTTAGATTAGCCTTTTGCTTTTCCAGACCGTCAAGTCGTTTAAATAGATTCTTTCGATAAAAGAATGTCGCTAACAGTAGTATTACAAGCACTACTATTATGAAAATAACCAAATCAATCATTTTGACATCTGTCCCCTTACAACTTTTTATTTTAATCTAATTTTTATAGCATTAAACATTTGTATTTTTAATATTTTAATAATAAACTAATTAACTATATTCAATTATATCATACGAGATAATTATTAAAATACCTAATTATCAATATATACAAGGGAGTTTTCAATTATGAAAATCAATTCAATGTTAGCACAACAGTTAGACGCGTTGTTAACCGATGAACACAACAACGTTGCCAACATGGCAAATGCCTCTGCACTACTAATGCAAGAACTTCCAGATGTTAGCTGGACCGGTTTTTACACATATGTAGATGATAAAAACGAATTAATCTTAGGTCCCTTCCAAGGTAAGGTCGCTTGTGTCCACATAAAAAATGGTAGCGGTGTTTGTGGTACTGCATTTGATAAGAACGAAACTATCCGCGTAGAAAACGTAAATGATTTTCCTGGTCACATTGCCTGTGATTCAAATAGTAAATCAGAAATTGTCATCCCAATTGAAAAGGATGGAATCAGATTTGGTGTCTTAGATATTGACGCCCCTATCTTTGATCGTTTCTCAAAAGAAGATCAAGAAATGCTAGAAGAATTTGTAAAAGTCTTTGAAAGCCACATAACCATTGACAATTAGTGGTAATAATCATACAATAATTTTTGTGTAAAATAATGCAGCAGTACACGGTAAGCTCGTCAACATATTGATGCCTTAATGGTTCAATTAGTACCCCCACGGCTGCTGGGGTGAACATTGCAGAGCAATATGCACGAATACTAAGTGTACAGTGATTATTTTACTCCAAATAATAATTTTTATTGGAGGATATTTTTATGTCTAGATATACAGGTCCAAGTTGGAGAATTTCTCGTCGTCTTGGTATTTCACTTTCAGGTACTGGTAAAGAATTAGCTCGTCGCCCATACGCACCAGGTGACCACGGTCAAGGTCGTCGCGGTAAGCTATCAGAATACGGTACTCAATTGAAGGAAAAGCAAAAGCTACGTTTCATGTACGGTTTAACTGAACGTCAATTCTCAAAATTATTCGTTCGTGCGGGTAAGATTAGAGAAGGTCGTCACGGTGATAACTTCATGGTATTACTAGAACGTAGACTAGACAACGTTGTTTACCGTTTAGGTTTAGCAACTACTCGTCGTCAAGCTCGTCAATTAGTTAACCACGGTCACATCACTGTTGATGGCAAACGTGTTGACATTCCTTCATACGAAGTAAAAGTTGGTCAAGTTATTTCAGTTCGTGAAAAATCAAAAGACCTACAAATCATCAAGGAAGCCGTTGAAGCTGTTGTTGGTCGTCCACAATACGTTTCATTCGATGCTGACAAACTAGAAGGTTCTCTAACTAGATTACCTCAACGTGACGAAATGAATGCTGATATTGATGCATCACTAATCGTTGAATACTACAACAAGCTATAATTTCTGGTTATACTTGTTGCTCCAAAAAAGCGCTTTGCATTTGCAAAACGCTTTTTTTCTACCCTCTTTTAATTAATGATAAAATAGTACTAAGACATAAATGAAAAGGAGCAATTAATATGAGTGAAGATGATGTAAGCAGTCGTTTAGAACAATCATCCATGGGTGGAACTCCAAAGGTTAACCCAGATGAACAACGTAGATACCTAGGAACCTTTAGAGAACGTGTATCTCTAGCAATCCAAATCAAGGATCTATCAAATCCAAATGCGGTCAATGCACTTCAAAAAGAATTTGATAATAATAATAGCTACCAACTAATCATCAATGGTAACTTGGATCACGATGTAGTCTCCCCTTTTATCAGACTAGCATCACAAAATAACATCAAGTTCGTTATTAAAACTGACTCATTCTACCGTACTGCACCCGATAACTACGGTGTGGTCTACGCTAACAGTCAATCAATTAACGTTAATCCCGTTGATTTTGAAGAAAAGTACAATCAACAAGATACAACCACAGATCCATCAAATGATTCTGAAGACAAACAAGCCAATCAATCATTTTTTGGTAAGTTAAAAAATATATTCAAATAAAGGTGATGATAAATTGCATCCATTAGCATACCGTATGCGTCCAAAGAAAATCGAAGACGTTGTCGGTCAACAAGACTTAGTCGGTCCTGGTAAAATCATCGATCGAATGGTAAAAGCAAAGATTTTATCATCAATGATTTTATATGGACCTCCTGGAACAGGTAAGACCAGTATTGCCAGTGCAATTGCGGGTTCGACTAAGTATGCATTTCGTCAATTAAATGCAGCAACAGATACAAAAAAAGACTTACAGATTGTCGCTGAAGAAGCCAAGATGTCTGGAACGGTCGTCTTACTACTAGATGAAATTCATCGTTTAGATAAAACCAAACAGGACTTCTTATTACCACTACTAGAAAGTGGCAATATCATCCTAATCGGTGCTACTACCGAAAACCCATACATTAATATCAATCCCGCCATTAGAAGTAGAACCCAAATCTTTGAGGTACACCCTCTTAATGAAGATGATATTAAGTCTGCTGTTAAACGTGCTTTATCCGATAAAGACAATGGTCTGGGTAATATGAACATCGACTTAGCTGAAAATGCACTACACTTTCTATCAACCAGCACCAATGGTGACTTAAGAAGTGCTTTAAATGCGTTAGAACTAGCAGCTAAATCAACTACCGCAGATGACAACGGTATCATTCATATCTCGTTAGAAGATGTGGAATCATGTCTACAAAGAAAAGCTTTAACACAAGATAAAAATGGTGATGCTCACTATGACGTTGTTTCAGCTTTTCAAAAATCAATTCGTGGATCAGATGTTAATGCTGCTCTTCACTATGCCGGCCGTTTGATTGAATCCGGTGACTTAAATTCCATTAGTCGTCGTTTGATGGTTATCGCATATGAAGATGTAGGTCTAGCTAATCCAGCTGCTTGTGCTAGAACCGTTTCTGCCATCGAGGCTGCCAACAAGGTTGGTTTTCCCGAAGCAAGAATTCCCCTAGCCAATGCCATTATCGAATTGTGTCTATCACCAAAATCAAATACCGCAATGCGTGCGATTGATGCAGCGATTGCAAAGATTCGTACTGGTAACTATGGTGATATTCCCGATCATCTAAAGGATAGTCACTACTCAGGTGCTAAGAAGTTAGGCCATGGTATCAATTACAAATATGCCCATGACTATCCAAATGATTGGGTTAAACAACAGTATTTACCTACTAAGATTAAAAACGATACTTACTATGAACCAAAAACCAATGGTAAGATTGAAAGTACCTTTAAACAACAATACGAAAAACTACTTCACGCACAACGTGATAAATAGGAGTCTGCAATGTTAATTAGAATTCTAGTATTATTAGCGACAGTTGTATTATTGACAATGGGTCGTTTCCTTTTAACCCATACAGATAAGCCTTTCATGATGCTACATCCTGAAAATAATCAAACATTGGGTAAAATCGTTAAGTTTTTTGGGATTATCTTTTGCGTCCTAGCTGTCTTTTCAGCAATCGCAATTTTTATTCCAAATATCTTTTTCGTTACAACTATCATGGTAATAAGTTGTATAATGTTATTGGTGATGGAGTTAATGTTACTTACCTTCCTTACCAAGTAAATAGTTTGAGGTGAAAGAATATGTTACAAGATTACAGTCAAATTATGATTCCAATCGATGGTTCAAAAAACTCAAAGTTAGCATTCAACAAGTCAATTGAAGTTGCCAAACACAATGATGCTGACCTACACATCGTGCACGTAATCGATACGCGATCATTCACTAACCTAGCTAATTTCGACTCATCAATGTTAGATGACGTTACTAGCCGTGTTAAAGATTCACTAGAAAAATACTTAAAGAAAGCCCAAGATGCTGGAATTAAGAATGTTGATTACACAATTGAATACGGTGCTCCTAAATCAATTATCTCAAGAGATTTAGTTGATCGTTTCAATACTGATTTAATCATCATCGGTGCCAACGGACAAAGTGCTGCTGAACGTTTATTAATTGGTTCAGTTGCTTCATACGTAACTCGTGTAGCAGAATGTGATGTTTTAATCGTAAAATCAGACTTAGACAACAAAGTAGAAAAATAATAAAAAGGCCTGGATTAATATCCAGGTCTTTTTTTATTCAACAGTCCAATCATCATTTACTGATAATGGGTTATTTTCACTTAAAAACTGTTTCCAGTATTCAAAAACACCGTTGGGTTGTTCTAACTTATCAAATTTAATATCAATCCCCTTACTTTCAATACCGACGATACTGCGGTAAAAAGCACGGCATGATATTTCCTTTAAATAACTAGAACCACTCTTTAAGTCCAGTGTTGTACAAATTGCATCAAGTTCACGGTATAAAATCAAGAACTGCATATCCTCAATGTCTGATCTACTCATTTGTTTGGTCAATTCAATTGTCTCGACAACATATTGATAAGCAATGGTGAATTTATTCATCGCAAAGTAGTCAATTGCAAGCATCCCCATAATCACCATCTTTTGCATGCTAACCTCATTTTTGTCGTAAAAGTCATAGTTAAGTCTTTGGAGTTCATCAACCGATGCACTGTAATCTTGCTTACTAAGTTGAACTGCAGCATGAATGATTTGGAAGTACTTGATGTCTTCTTTATCTTCTAAGTCGTTTTCATACTTATCTAACTTTGCCTGTATCTCATCTGGAATACATAGTGCTGCACAAAATGGAATACTATTAATTTCGTAACTGGCTACTTTTTTCTCGTTTTCAATTACCTTATCAATATCTAGCAACAATATCTTACAGATGTTTTTAATCACATATAAACTAATTTGGTGGTCATAGCTACCGTTTTCAATCTGACAAATCACAGGTTGAGTACAAGCAACTTGTTTAGCTAATTGGCATTGAGTTATGTTTAAACTTTTACGTCGCTTCTTGATTAAAGTGCCGTTAATATTCATTCTATAATCCTTTCTTTGAATCACGCTTTAAAACTATCATTTAATTCCTTATGTCTAAAACAATCTATTTCATGATCATTAATCACCCCTACTGACTGAAAATATGAATATAGTGTTGTTGGTCCGACACGTTTAAATCCGGCATCTTTAAATCGTTTAACGTATGGTTTGATGAACTCTTTAATGTCATCCTTATTATTATCGTTTAGTCCATCCATTTGTGTAAAATCAAATGGTTCCCATGTTAATTGAACTAAATCATTATTTATACAAGCTTTGGCATTTTGAATTGCGGAAATTATCTTGGCATGATTTCGAATAATCGATTCATCGTTCATCAATCTTTCAATGTCTTTCTCATTAAACTGGCTAATTTTTTCAACATCAAAATCAGAGAAATCTTCTCTAAATGCTTCTCTTTTACGCAAAACGGTCGACCATGATAAACCAGCTTGAAAAATTTCTAGTGTTAAACATTCAAATAATTCAGATACTTTTTTCTTTGGAACTCCCCATTCCTTATCGTGATAAACTAACATTTCAGCGCTATCGCTAGCCCATGCACATCTTTTCATATTTCATAATTCCTTTCGGTGATTTTTACTCTATTACATACGTATAAAAACGCAAATTTTTTCGGCTAATTTAATATTTTCTTAAACAATTTTCCAACAAAAAAAGAGACAATCCAAATGATTACCTCTTTTTTTTATTATTATGATAATGGTTTGAAATCGTGAATGATGTTGTTTCGACGATCAAATTCTTTGTAAGCTAAGTCGATTAATCTATCGATTAGTTCAGTGTAACTGATACCTGAAGCTTCCCATAGTTGTGGGTATAGACTAATGTTTGTGAAACCAGGTAATGTGTTAACTTCTCCTAGGTAAGGAACACCTTCCTTAGATACTAAGAAGTCAATACGAGCTAGTCCCTTTAGACCTAATGCCTTGTATCCGCGTAATGCTAAATCAGTGATTTCGTCTGATAGTGATTCTGGAATATCAACAGGAATATCAAACTTAACTTGACTAGCATCAACGAACTTGTTGTCGTAAGTGTAGAACTTGTCTTCCTTAGGAACACGAATTGCACCAACTTGAGAAGCGATTGGTTTTTCGTTACCTAAGATTGAGATTTCTAGTTCTTCTGGACCGTTGATTGCTTGTTCAGCTAGGATCTTGTAGTCGTATCTGAATGCATCCTTTAGTCCGTCTTCAAATTCTTGTTCGTTTGTTACCTTGTGAATACCAACTGATGAACCTTGGTTGGCTGGCTTCAAGAAGATTACGTCACCGAATTCAGCTTGTAGTTTAGCGTAAGTGAATTGGTCTTGGTTGTCAGGAGTAATCAAATGGTAGTTAGTGTTTCTAACTCCTGCTAGGTTTAACATCTTCTTAGTAATGTCTTTATCAAAGCCCATTGCTGATTCCAAGATACCACTACCAACGTATGGCTTATGTAGTAATCTTAGAAGACCTTGGATAGTACCGTCTTCACCCAAGTTACCATGAACGATTGGGAAGAATACGTCAATATCCTTAGTCTTTGATAAGTTTTTAATTGGGGCCAATGGATCTGAGAAGTCTAAGTTCTTAACAGCTTCTTCAACCACAGCATCTTCAGGTTCACCATCAAACACACGGTGTGATGATTCATTATCTAAGATAATTCCTGTCTTAGTAATTAAGAATAAGCTAATATCGTACTTATCTTTATCCATCGCATCATAAATGTTATGAGCTGAACGTTTTGAAACATCATGTTCTGATGAATCTCCACCGAAAAGTAATGCTAAATGAGTCTTTTTCATCATTTTATACCGTCCTATCAATAATTCTTTGAAACTACATTATAACATGGTTTTATAGATTAAAGAATTCTTTTTTATCTTTTTACTTGTTCTAATTTGGTGAATAACAAATTAAATAATGCTGCAATAATAGTCAAAATAATCATAAATCCGATTAATGGATATGGTCTAGGAACCTTGGCGTCAATAGAAAAAATAAAGTTAAAAATTGCATCGCCATTGATGTGAGCATAAAATCTGCTGATTAGCCTTTGTGAGCTATATTGAGTTAATAAGTTAGTAAAGAACATATAGCAAACTACCCCAATGGAGTAAAAGATTGATTTACCAATCTTATTCATTAAAGATGTCATGGTTCCAAAAGTGTTCATCGCAACGAATATGAATAGCAATACCACATAGTCTGTAATAAACATTGAAATTGATTGCGCAAACACATTACTAAACGCTTTTCCATATGCTTGGTAGTACAAGTAAGTTTCACTAGGTCCTAGCTTCATGTTTATGAAGCTAATAATCACGTTAACTACATTAACGATAAGAGTTGCTTTAACGATAAACAGCATCTTAGATTTCCAAAATGTCTTACGTGAAACCCCACTCTGCATTGCCAACTTAAATCGTCTGTAGTTGAAACTAATTCCAATCATTGTGACAACAGTAATGATATAAGGTGCCATGAAAAAGCTGGCTTTTAATTGATATCCAATGGATGGTGCCCCATCTGCTGATAAAAGACCGAATAGGATATAAACAACAGAAACGACTAATCCATACCAAATGTATGGAATAAAATCATGACAATATTGCTTTGCGAGTGCTTTTGTCTTCACTATAGTCTCCCCCTATCCATAATATATACTAGTAGTTTTTGTAGTTTCATTTTTTCAATATCAACGGATGCTGGAACTTCTCTATCAGGAAGTTGATCCATAAAGTGAACTGTCTTGTAACGACCCAATTGTTCTTCATCCAATACCTTAACACCATTGATATAGCTATTAACATCTTCAGCAGGCCCAGAAATACTGTATGATTTTGATGATACATCATCGATACTTCCATTCATCTTAATTACTCCGTCTTGAAGTAATAGTACGTGACTGATAATACGGTCAATTTCATCAATAATGTGAGTGGAAATGACGAAGGTTCTTGGATTTTCACTGTATGTTTCAATCAAGTTACTTTGGAATATTTCACGATTCCTGGCATCCAAACCTAATGTTGGTTCATCCAACATGATAAACTTACAAGGCACACATAGTGAAATGATGATTTTAACGATTGATTGATAACCGGTAGATAACTTGTTAAGCTTTTGGTTAACATCTAACCTAAATTCCTTAACTAACTTTTCTTGTAAGTCCACGTCATAGTCTTGATACATTGATTCTACAAAAGAAAAAATTTGAGAAACCTTATCTTTTTTAGTGTACATATCATCTTGATTCATGAAGTAAATTTCACTCAGAGCTTCATCATTTTCATGGACTTCTTCGCCATCAAAAAGGACTTGTCCTGCTGATGGACGATTGTAATCAGCAATCATACTCATTAGTGTTGATTTACCGGCTCCGTTTTCACCGAATAATCCATAAATTTCGTTTTCTTCTAAATTAAAATTAACTTCATTCAATAGAGGTTGTTTTGCAAACTTGAAACTTTTAGCTAAATGTTTAACTTCGATCTTGCTCATTGTCGTACCCTCTCTTTACTAGTGTCAAAATATCGTCTTCAGATAGATGCAATTTCTTTGATTCATTGATTAAATTCAAAATGTAATCATTGTAGAAATGTTCCTGTCTTTGCTTAATAATTATTTCTTGAGCCCCTTGCTTCACAAAAGTTCCACGTCCACGACGTTTTTCTAACAAATCATTATTAACCAACATGTTCATCCCCTTGAGAACTGTTGCCGGATTAATCTTAAATTGCTTTGAAATTTCAGTCGTAGACGGAACTTGCGCACCTTCTTGAAAAGCACCGGTAAAGATTGCATCCTCTAGTTGAGTGGCAACCTGAATAAAAATGGGCTCCGGACTATTAAAGTCAAATTGCATCTTTTTCACCGCCTATCTTTGGTTAATTACTTATGTAACTAACTATAAAGTCAAACCCAAAAAAAGTCAATAAAAAAAAGCGTCTCAGACGCTTTTTTATTAGTAGTTCTTAGCTGGTAGCACAGAACCTTTGTAATGTTTTTTAATCCATTCTTGAGTTGATTTAGATTGTAAAACCTTAACCAATTCCTTGATGTCTTTTCTGTTTTGATCACCATTTCTAACGGCAACAATATTGAAGTATGGTGAGTTCTTTTCAGGCTTTTGTAAAGCAATTGCTTGCTTATCAGGTTGTAAACCACCTTGAACTGCGTAATTAGAGTTAATTGCCACAGCATCACCTTCACCATTATTGTAAATCAATGGCATAATCTTTGGTTCGTATCCAGTTTGGAATACCAAGTGTTTTGGATTATAAGCAATATCACTGAAGTTAGCTTGAGTAATATTGACACCCTTCTTAATTTTAATTAAACCGTTTTGTTGGAATAATTGAAGAATACGACCATAATCAGGTGCATTACTACTTACTAAGATATGAGCACCATTTTTAAGGTCTGAGAGCTTTTTGTACTTCTTGGAGTAAATACCAATTGGTTCCAAGTGAACGGCTCCTACGTTTACTAAATTGCCATCATATTCCTTGTTCCATTGATCTAAGAACGCTGGAGTTTGGAAGTAGTTAGCATCTAGTTGCTTTCCGGCTAATGCACGGTTAGGTAGCACGTAGTCTTGGAAAGTAACGATATCTAACTTAATGCCCTTTTTTCTAAGTTCTGGTTCAATGTGACGAAGAATTTGTGCATGAGGAATATTAGATGCCCCAATACGAATTGTGTTCTTTGCCTTGTAGTTACCAGGACCTAGTAATAGTAAAACGATGAATAAAACAACGATTCCACCAAAGGATAAAAGCTTTTTCATTTTAATATCCCCCTTATAGTGTACGTTTGTCGATTTTCTTAACTAGTAAGTCTCCAACTGTTTGAACGATTAGAACAATAATTAAAATAATAACGGTTGCCACTAAAGTAACAGTGTTGTTATTTGATTGGAAACCATCCAAGTATGCTAGGTAACCTAGACCACCAGAACCAATAGCACCGGCCATTGCAGTGTATGAAATCAATGAAATGGCAGTAACAGTTGCTCCGGCAATCAATGCAGGTGTACTTTCCGGAAGTAACACCTTAAAGATAACGTCCCAGTTAGTACCACCCATTGATTTAACAGCTTCAATTACACCATCATCAACTTCTCTAAAGTTAGCTTCAACCATTCTTGCGTAGAACGGAGCAGCTGAAATAACTAGTGATGGAATAGCGGCCTTAGGTCCAATAATGGTACCTACAAGGTCCTTTGTGAATGGTAATAGTAATACGATTAAGATAATAAATGGAATTGATCTGAATACGTTAACTAAGAATGATACTACCCAGTTAATGATCTTCCAGCCAAAACCAGACTTGTTACGACTTTCGAATAATAATAGTCCTAAAATAATTCCTAATACAGCAACAATAATCATTGATAAAGCAGTCATCCAAACTGTTTCCCATGTTGCTTGTCTCATTGCACTCCAATTAACGTTATTGAATTGGAAGTATGATTGAATTCCTTGATTAGCCACGGTTAATCACCTCTGCTTCCACGTTTACTGATTTCAAGTATTCAACAGCCTTGTTTTGGTCTTCAGGAGTTCCTAGTAGTTGTAGAACTAGTGAACCGATTGAACCACCTTGTGTTTGATGAATGCTTCCTTCAACGATGTTTAATTCTAATGAATCAAATTCGCGAATCATTTGGGATACAACTGGTTGTTGTGATTGAGTACCCTTGAAGGTTAACTTAATCACCATACCATTTGGATAGTTCTTAATGATTTCGTCTACGGTCATGCTCAAGTCCTTAGCATTTGGATTGTCATCTTCGTTAACGAAACGTTTAGTGATGTCTTGTTGAGGGTTTTGGAAAATGTCGTAAACATTTCCATTTTCAACAACTTGACCATCCTGCATAACAGCAACTTTTGAAGCTGTCTTTCTAATGGCATGCATTTCGTGAGTAATCAAAAGAATAGTTAAGTTTAACTTCTTGTTGATTTCTAGTAATAGGTCCAAAATTTCATCGGTTGTTTGTGGATCTAGCGCACTAGTAGCTTCATCAGAAATAAGAATTTCTGGGTCATTAGCCAATGCTCTGGCAATCCCAACACGTTGTTTTTGCCCACCGGATAGTTCTGAAGGATAATCGTTTTCACGACCCTTTAGACCAACTAATTCAATTAGCTTTTCTGCCTTTTGATGACGTTGTTCTTTATCAACACCAGCAATTTCTAGTGGTAATTCAATATTTTGTTGGATAGTTCTAGACCATAGTAAGTTAAAGTGTTGGAAAATCATACCAACCTTCTTACGTTGTGATCTTAATTCCTTGCTACTTAATTTCGCAATATCCTTACCATTAATTTCGATAGAACCAGAAGTTGGGGCTTCTAGACCATCTAACATTCTAACAAGTGTTGATTTACCGGCACCAGAGTAACCGATAATACCAAAGATTTCACCGTCGTTAATTTCTAGGTTAACGTCTTTAACAGCTGTTAGGATGCTTTTATCAAGTTTGTATTTCTTATTAACATTCTTAAATCTAATCAAACTGTTTCTCCTCACTTTCAAATAAAAAAAGCCTTCCGCACCTACTGATTTAACAGTAAAGGACGAAAAGCTCGTGTTACCACCTTTTATTCACCATTGCCTCACGACAATAGCCTCATAAGTATCTTTAATACTTCAGCAATATAACGTTTGCCAGACGATGTTAGTTTATCCCAAATTTCGCTAACTGATTATTTATCAAGACCATATTCGGTAACTACAAATAACTCTTTTTCACCAACCGAGCTCTCTGTGATATTCATTAGTTACTTACTCATCTTATAATCAAATTTTAATAAAGTATACAATTATTTAATGTACTTGTCAATTCATTAGCTATGAGAAGTCACGGCTAGCACTGAACATGTACCCATAATTATGATACTGCATTGACATGACTAATCCAATCCCTATCATGTTACCAATCAAGGCAGATCCACCCTGACTGACGAATGGCAATGGAATACCAGTCAATGGTAATAGTCCAATACTCATACCAATATTTTCAAATACATGGAATAAGATCATCATGATAATTCCAGTTGAAATGTATGCATAGTAGACGTTCTTAGTTTCAAATGTAACCTTAATCATTCGATAAATCAAAACGAAGTAGATACCAATTAAAACTAAACCACCGATGAAACCAAAGTTTTCACCGATAACTGAGAAAATCATATCTGATTCTCGAACCGGCACGTAAACGTGAGATACGTTGAATCCAGTCCCACCGAATCCCCCAGAACCAACGGCTTTTATACTTTGCCATAATTGGTAACCAGAACCAGCTAGGTTTTCAGGATTTGATGGGTCCAACCAATCGTTAACACGATCGAATTGGTAAGATTGAAACCCTAATGCTTCCAAAATCTTTCTACCACCGCTAGTAATAACTAAAATTAAAGCAGTCCCACCAATTGTTGCGAATGCAGCAACTCCAGGAACAATGATTCTCCAAGTAATTCCAGACACAATAACTAGTCCACCAAGCATGGCGAAGAAAACAAGCATTGTACCGAAATCATTTTCAATTTTTAATAACACACAGATTGGTAATGTCCATAGGATCATCTTCCCCAATAACAGTGCATCTGTTTTTAATGTGTGAACAGCGTAGTTTCTGTTATGTTCAACAATCACTCTTGCCAACATAACCACAAACGCTGGTTTCATAATTTCGGCTGGCTGAAAGGTCAACGGACCTAATTGGAACCAACTCTTGGCACCTGTTTGAACAAAATAATATCTACTGTACAAAACAAGTAACGATGCCAGTAACGTTAATGCTCCCCAGTAAATAATTGGTGCCACTTTCCATAATTGTTCAGAATCAAATTGCATAATGATTATGATTATTACAGTTCCGATTGTATACCATACCAACTGCGTAATCATTTGCTTCACGATTGTTCCGGAATATGAATCATGATTTACGGCAACGTATATTGCGCCAACACCAATCAATGCTAAAAGAGCCACACAAATTATGATTGTCCAATCTAATCGAGAAGAATTGCTATCATTGTCACTATTAAACACTGCAAATCACCTCTAAATCATTTTAGCCCTTGTGTAAGTTGTATTGGCTAATTAATAATTCAATTCCTTCGTCTAAGGATTTGGCTTTAAATACATTATCTTCATCGAAAACAGCTTCGAACTTTTCTTCATCCATTTGACGGATAAAGCCAACTTCTTGCTTACCAACAAAAAGAACTTCGCGTTCTTCACCGTTTACGTTTTGTGTATCTAAAGTTACTTCAATATTTTTCTTTCCCTTTGACATTTTGTCCTCCTAAAAATAAAAGTAGCCGATTCAATTATTTGATCGACTACTTTAAATTCATAGAACGTCGATAATCTTTCGACGCCCTCTTATTTCTAAAAATAGTAAAATGATCAGAAACCGGATCATAACCACCTTTGACAAAAGGATGACAACGTAAAATCCGTGCACACCCCATTACAAAACCTAATAATGCTCCGTGCTTTCTGACAGCATCGATCATATAAGTAGAACATGTCGGATAATAACGACAAGACGCCGGTAAAAGTGGTGAAATGAATCGTTTATATCCCATCACTAATTTTATCAGAAACTTTCTCATCAGTTATCACTTTCTTATATTAATCTTTATTTTTTGCTTTCTTGTTTGTTGATATGTTCAAGTAATGCACCGGCACCCTTAGCAACATTATCTAGAGGACTTTCAGAAATTAACACTGGCACAGTTAATTCTTTTGAAATTGCATGATCGATACCTCTTAATAAGGCACCACCACCTGTTAAAATAATTCCTCTGTCTACAATATCAGAAGCTAATTCAGGAGGAACTACTTCTAAGACATCCTTAGCAGCATCAATAATTTGGTTAACAGTATCTTCAACAGCCTTTTGTACTTCTAAACTGTTTAGAGTAATAGATCTTGGCATACCACCAAGTACATCTCTACCACGAACTTCCATTTCTTTCACATCAGTTTCGTTTGGATCTGCAGTACCAATGGTAATCTTAATCTTTTCGGCAGTGTGTTCACCGATAACCAATCCATGTTTATCCTTTATGTAAGAAACGATATCAGTGTTCATTACATCACCGGCTACACGAATGGATTTACTTGCAACAATATCACCTAATGATAACACGGCGATGTCAGATGTTCCACCACCCATATCAATTACCATGTTTCCTTTTGGTTGGAAAATGTTCATTCCGGCACCAATTGCAGCAACCTTAGGTTCTTCTTCGATATAAACTTTACCACCACCAGATTTTTCAGCAGCTTGAATAATTGCTTTTCTTTCGATGTTAGTAATGTTTGTTGGGGCACAAATCATGGTCTTTGGTTTTGACATAAAGCCTTTAACGCTCAACTTATTGATAAAGTATGTAAGCATCTTTTCTGTTACGTCAAAGTCAGAGATAACCCCTTCTTTAAGTGGTCTGATTGCACGAATGTTGCTTGGTGTTCTACCAACCATTCTATATGCTTCAGAACCAACTGCTAATAATTTATTTGTTTTAATATCTACCGCAACAACAGATGGTTCGTTTAATACGATTCCCTTTCCTGTTACGTAAATTAAAACATTGGCAGTACCTAAGTCAATGCCGATATCTTTTACCATTTCTCTCTTCCTCCTGAGTTAACTCATATGTTAAATATTATATCATATCGCTCTATAATTGATTTTATTTTTGTGAAGTTTTACTAAATGAGAGCTCCTCATTATCTTTCATATCAACTCTCTTAATGTCAGCACCAAGTTTGGCTAACTTGACATGAAAATCGTAATATCCACGATCTAAGTATTTTAAATTTCTAACGATAGTAATACCGTCAGCAACTAGACCAGCTAAAACAAGCGCTGCAGCAGCTCTCAAATCAGTTGCAGCAACTTCTGCGCCGCTAAACTTAGTTGGTCCGTTTAAGACCACACTCTTCCCGTTGATTCTAAATTTAGCGTTCATTCTAGCTAGTTCATCCAAGTGCATGAAACGATTTTCAAACACTGTTTCAGTCAATAAACTACTACCTTGAGCAGCTAATTGTAATACGGTCATTTGAGGTTGCATATCTGTTGGGAAACCTGGGTATGGTAGTGTCTTTACGTCAACAGGTTTTAATTCATCTGGACCAATAACACGAATACCATTTGATTCTTCCTTAACAGTTACACCCATTTCTTGCATCTTAGCGATTAATGGTTGGTTGTATGATGCTTCAGCATCTTCAATCAAGACGTTACCGCGTGTTAATGCCGCAGCTACCATGAAAGTACCTGCTTCGATACGGTCCTGTAGCACACTGTGGTCAACACCGTGTAGCTTACTTACACCTTTAATCTTAATCTTGCTAGTACCTGCACCCATAACGCTAGCACCCATCGCATTTAAGATGTTGGCTAGGTCAACGATTTCAGGTTCTTGAGCAACATTTTCAATGATGGTTTGGCCTTCTGCTAATGTGGCAGCCATCATAATGTTTTGAGTAGCACCAACACTTGGGAAGTCCATGTAAATTTCGGCACCCTTTAAACCGTCTTCAGCAAAAGCTTCAACGTATCCATCATGTTGTTCGATTTTGGCACCTAGTGCTTCAAAACCTTTCAAGTGAATATCAATTGGACGAGAACCAATTGCACATCCACCAGGCAATGCAACCTTAGCATGACCTAATCTGGCCAATAGTGGTCCCATTACTACGATTGATGCTCTCATCTTTGAAACATATTCTAATGGAGCTTCGTATGAGATTTGGTTGGTAGCATCAAAACTCATTTGATTCTCATTAGTGTTAAAGTCAATTTTTAAGTTCAAGAAGCGTAAAACTTCTTCCATTGTATATACGTCTGATAATAGTGGTACGTTGTTTAAAACTGTTTTTCCTTCACTGGCTAAAATGGTAGCAGCCATTATTGGTAGGACAGCATTTTTTGCACCTTCAATGTGGACGTTACCGGTAAGGCGTTGGCCTCCCTTAATCACGATTTTATCCACTGGTAACCCTCCAGTAATTTCAATTTTAATGATTTATTGTCATGTTTATTACCCATATAAAGAAAGATCCTGACACATATCCAATACAGATAGATAATAGAATTATTAAAATTCGGTACTGATTAATGTGCATTTTGACATATCTTTCTAGATGAATATCATTTAAACTCCAAAAAGCTAATCCAATAAAGAATAATTGAATAGCTAAATCTAAGAAAGAATTAATATTTGATGATTCCATAATATCTCCATTCTTTATAGCAACTATAACATAAAAAACACTTTTTGTCTTTCTAATCTTTACTAAGTATTTATTAATTTATTTTTTATTTATGTATCAAAAAAGGCCTGCATTAGATGCAGACCTTTTCCTTAATGTTTAGCAACATGCATTCGGTTAATAGCTCTTCTCAAAGCAACTTGGTTTCTTAGGATTTCTTGGTTATCATGCTTTTGTCTAGCGATTTCCAATGCCTTTTGAGCACGGTCTCTCGCAGCAGCGGCACGATCAACGTCGATATCCCCTTGCTTTTCGGCACTATCTGCAATAACAGTTAAGTTATTGTTTGAGAATTCAACAAAACCACCGTTAACGGCAATTTCATCTACATCTGAACCGGATTTTACTTTTACTTCGTCAACTTCCAATGAAGCTATTACGGGAACATGATTAGGCATAATTCCTAATTGACCACTCTTGGTTCTAACAATAACCAAGCGAGCATCTTCACGTTCATATACCTTACCATCAGGAGTAACGATACTAACGGTTAATACTGAGTTGTTATCAGCCAATTAGAACCCTCCTTAGTTGTTTTGCTTCATTTTTTTAGCATTTTCAACTACGTCTTCAATAGGTCCACAGTTTCTAAATGCATCTTCAGGAAGATCATCATACTTACCATCTAGGATAGCTTTGAAACTTTCAACAGTCTTGGCAACTGGAACATATCTACCTGGTAAACCAGTAAATGTTTCAGCAACACTAAAGCTTTGTGATAGGAAGAATTGGATACGACGTGCACGACCAACAATGGTCTTTTCTTCGTCAGATAATTCATCCATACCTAAGATAGAAATGATATCTTGAAGTTCATGGTATCTTTGCAATACTTGTTGTACTTCAGTTGCAACCTTGTAGTGTTCTTCACCAACAATTGATGGATCTAGAGCAGCTGATGTTGATGCTAATGGATCAACGGCTGGGTAGATACCTTGTTGAGTTAATGAACGTTCCAAGTTGGTTGTTGCATCCAAGTGAGCGAAAGTAGTTGCAGGAGCAGGGTCGGTGTAATCATCGGCAGGAACGTAAACGGCTTGAATTGAAGTAATCGCACCATTCTTAGTTGAAGTGATACGTTCTTGCAATTGACCCATTTCAGTAGCCAATGTAGGTTGGTAACCTACGGCTGATGGAATACGACCTAACAATGCGGAAACTTCAGTACCAGCTTGAGTAAATCTAAAGATGTTATCGATGAACAATAGAACATCGGTACCAACTTCGTCACGGAAGTATTCCGCGATAGTCAAACCAGTTAAAGCAACACGCATACGTGCTCCAGGTGGCTCGTTCATTTGACCATATACCATGGCTGTCTTGTCCAAGACACCTGAACCTTTCATTTCAAAGTACATATCGTTACCTTCACGAGTACGTTCACCAACACCGGTGAATACTGAGATACCGTTATGTCCTTGAGCAATATTATGAATTAATTCTTGAATTAAAACAGTTTTACCAACTCCGGCACCACCGAACAATCCAACCTTACCACCACGAATGTATGGTGCTAGTAAATCGATAACTTTAATACCGGTTTCTAGAATTTCTGCAGATGGATTTAATTGATCGTAACTTGGAGCTTGTCTGTGAATTGGCCAACGTTCTGCATCGTCGCCAAATTCAGGACCACCATCAATTGGTTCACCAAGAACGTTAAATACACGACCTAAAGTGTTTTCACCAACAGGAACTGAAATAGGAGCTTTAGTATTTTCAACTTCCATTCCACGGCGTAAACCGTCAGTTCCGTCCATGGCGATAGTTCTAACAACACCGTCACCTAATTCAAGTGTAACTTCTGTAACTAAAGTTTCGTTATCGTCTTTGTGTACACGAAGAGCGGTGTTGATGTCAGGTAATTCAACGTCCGTTGGGAATTCAACGTCAACGACTGGTCCAATAACTTGAATAATCTTACCAGTACTCATTTTCGTTAATTCCTCCCGTCATATTAGTGCTTCAAAGCTTCTTGACCACCGACAATTTCAGTGATTTCGGTAGTAATAGCAGCTTGTCTTGCACGGTTATATTGTAATTCTAATCTAGAAATAAGATCTGATGCATTGTCTGAAGCAGATTGCATAGCAGTTGAACTTGATGAATGTTCTGAAGTCTTAGCATCAAGGATTGCTCCGAATACTAAACTTTGTGCGTATTGAGGTAATACAACCTTCAATACAGCTGATTCGTCAGGTTCAATTTCATATTCAGCACTAAAGTCATGTGCCTTAATGTCTTTACTTGAATCTTCTTCAAATGCTTCGCTATCCATTGGTAGCATTTTTTCAGCTCTAAAAGTTGAAGAAATACGGTTAACAAAGTGTGTGTAACAAACGTATAACTTGTCAAACACACCATCTTCAAACATTGAGTTTGCAGTCTTAACGATTTCTCTAACTTCAGCGAAAGTAGGAATATCAGAAACGCCACGGTATTCATAAGCCACGTTTACATTACGGTTCTTATAAAAGTCAGCACCATTTCCACCTACAGCTAAAATCATGTAATCATCAGGATTTGGAGTGTGTTCTTCAATAAAGTTATTAGTTTCTCTAATCACATTACTGTTGTAACTTCCTACCATTCCACGATCAGATGTAATAACTAGGTATGCTGTCTTACCAGACTTGTGGTCAGACGCATTACTTGAGGAATTAATTTTGTCTAACAAATGAGACTGAGCTAAATGCATTACAACAGCCTTAACACGAGAAACATATTCCTCATAATTACTGGTATGCTTTTGAATACGGTTCAACTTTGCAGTAGAAACCATTTGCATCGCAGTAGTAATTTGACGTGTATTTCTGGTTGATGCAATACGATGTTTAACATCATTAATAGATTCAGCCATTAGTTCTCACCATCCTTCAAGCTAGTTATTTTGTGTTTCTTCTTGCTTACTTGGAGTGAATGATTTAGTAAATTCATCAACTGCATTTGCTAAAGCATCACCTTCTGGTAACTTACCAGTGTTTACAATTGTATCTAGTAAGTCACGATGTGAAGCGTCGAAGAAGTTGAATAATTCAGTTTGGTAACGTTGGATATCGTCAACAGCAATCTTGTCTAGGTATCCGTGTGTCAAACTAAATAGAATAAGTACTTGTTTTTCGACAGGTAGTGGAGCGTGAAGAGGTTGTTTTAGAACTTCTTCAGTACGAGCTCCACGGTTCAACTTAGCTTGAGTTGCATCATCCAAGTCAGAACCGAATTGAGCAAAGGCTTGTAGTTCATGATATGAAGCTAGGTCAAGTCTCAAAGTACCTGCTACTTGTTTCATCGCTTTAATTTGAGCGTCCCCACCAACACGAGAAACTGATGTACCAGCATCAATGGCTGGACGAGTTCCTGAATAGAACATGTCTGAGTTCAAGAAGATTTGACCATCAGTAATTGAAATAACGTTGGTTGGAATGTAAGCTGAAACGTCCCCTGCTTGAGTTTCAACAATTGGTAGAGCAGTCATTGAACCGCCACCTAACTTGTCTGATAACTTAGCAGCACGTTCTAGTAAACGTGAGTGGGTATAGAAGATATCACCAGGATATGCTTCACGACCAGGAGGTCTACGAAGAATAAGTGATAGTTCACGGTAAGCGTTGGCTTGTTTTGTTAAATCATCATAAACGATCAAAACATGCTTACCTTGGTTCATAAAGTATTCACCAATAGCTGCACCAGCGTAAGGAGCAATGTATAGTAATGGAGCTGGTTCAGAAGGACCGGCTGACAATACGATTGTGTAATCCATTGCGCCAAACTTTTCTAGAGTAGCAACTTGTGAACGGACAGTTGAGTCCTTTTGTCCAATCGCAACGTAGATACAAATCATATCTTGATCCTTTTGGTTCAAGATAGTATCAACAGCGATTGAAGTCTTACCTGTTTTTCTATCACCGATGATTAATTCACGTTGGCCACGGCCAATTGGAACTAACGCATCGATTGACTTAATACCAGTTTGTAATGGTTCAGAAACACTTTGTCTGTCCATGATACCTGGAGCTTTCTTTTCAATAGGACGAGATGATTCAGTCTTGATATCACCCTTACCATCAATTGGTTGACCTAATGAGTTGATGGTTCTACCCACCATTTCTTCTCCAACAGGAACTTCCATGATTTTACCGGTACGCTTAATAGTTGCACCTTCACGAATATGTGTACAGTCACCTAAAACAACAATACCTACATCGTTACTTTCAAGGTTTTGAGCCATACCATAGATTCCGTTTTCGAATTCAAGTAACTCACCAGACAACGCATTATCTAAACCATGAGCACGAGCAACACCGTCACCAACGTAGGTAACAACCCCTGTTTCTTCAACAGCTAGGTCATCCTTGTAACCGGATAATTGTTGCTTGATTAGAGCACTGATTTCTTCAGCATTAATGCTCATAAAAGTTTCACCTCTTTGATAGATATTGTTATTAACTCAATAGAAGTTTTTTAATGTTGTTAATTTTTGTCTTAACACTTCCATCAAAAATAACGTTCGATGATTTTAGAATTACACCACCGATTAGACTTTGATCAACTTTGTTATCTAGGATAACTTCGTTGGCACCTACACGCGCTTTAAAAACGTCTGCAAGTTTTTGCTTTTGTTCGTCGGATAGAGGAACTACAGATAGTGCATCAGCATGAACAATCTTATTCTTTTCATTGTAAGAACGTTCAAATTCTTCCACAATCAAAGTAAATTCATCCATTTTGTTAGAACCTAATAAAACTTTTAAAAGGTTTTTAACAAATTCGACGTCAGAATTGTCAATCAAAGGTTTGATTAAACTTTCTTTTTTGTCTTCTGGAAAGCTTACATCAGTTAAAACTCGACTTAGTGATGAATTATCATCAAAAACTTTTTTGATAGATAATAATTCACTCAAACCGGCTTCAACTTGATTTTTTTCTTCAAGCACTTCATAAAGTGCTTTTGAATAGCGTTTTGCGAATGTGATTTTATCTAGCATCTTGCTTCCCCAACCCTTCAATATAAGAATCAATCAATGCCTTTTGATCGTCAGCTTTTAATTCTTTTTGAATGATCTTAGAAGCAATTTCAATAGATAAATTGGCCACATCATTTTTGGTGTTTGCTAAAGCATCTTTACGTTCTTGTTCAATATCTTTTTGAGCAGAAGTCTTGATACTTTGAGCATCGTTTCTAGCAGTTGTGATAATTTGGTCACTTTGTACTTGAGCAGATTGCTTGGCGTTATTAATAATGCCGGTTGCATCTTCTCTAGATTTTGCTAAGGCGTCTTCACGTTGCTTTGCTAAATCTTCAGCGTCCTTACGTGACTTTTCTGCAGAATTGATGTCATCGGCAATCTTGTTAGCACGTTTTTCCATCATTTCTGATAATGGCTTCCATGCAAATTTCATGATAAGAATCATCAAGATGATGAAAACAAGAGCTGTAAAGATCATGTTACCGTAGTACAATCCACCACCATCAGTCACAGCGACAGTTGGCAATAATGAATGTGAAAGCATCTATTGACACCTCCTTAATTGAGAATAGAAGAATTACTTTACCTTTATATTATTATTTAGCCATGTATACGAATGATAGAACTAAAGAAATAATAGGTAGAGCTTCGACCAAACCAACACCGATAAACATGTTAGTTCTTAATTGACCAGTCATTTCTGGTTGTCTAGCCATTCCTTCAATAAATTTAGAAATAACGATACCATCACCGATACCCGCACCAATAGCGGCACCAGCCATAGCAATACCAGCAGCTAATACACCCATGGTAAATCCTCCTTATAATAAATAAAATTATTCCTCAGGTTGAATCTTTTGAGAAATGTATACGAATGTTAAGGTTACAAATACGAATGCTTGAACACTTCCGATAAAGATTGAGAATGCTTCCCAAATCATTGCAACAAGTACGGAAGGGATGTATCCCAATACACCGTAACCTAGTGCTAATTTAGATAGCAATCCTAGAAGTAGTTCACCTGCGAAAATATTACCATATAGACGCAAACCAAGAGTTAGGAAGTTAGCTAACTCTTCGAAGACATTCAATGGCAACCATAACTTAAATGGCTTCAAGTATGTACTTGAGAAGTAACCCTTGAATCCAAGCTTTGAAACTCCTGCGAAATGAGCCCATGCCAACGTGATAGCGGCCAATGTCAAAGTGACAATTGGATCTGACGTTGGACTTTTAACATAGGCAACCCCATTGTAATCAATTTGGAAAAGTAGTCCCATTTGGTTAGAAATGAAGATGAATACGAATAGTACGAAAGCAAATAGACCGTAAGCCTTGGCTTTAGCACCTTCAACAGAAGTGTTAACAATTCCGTTGGTGAAATCAACAATCATTTCAAGCAAGTTTTGTTTCCCTGATGGAATCACTTGTAGTTTTCTAGAACAAATGAATACAAACAAGAATACGAAAACTGCGGCAACCGTAACGGAAACCATGTTTCCAATATTGAATGTAAGCCCAAATAGCTTAAATGTGGATATTGGATCATTCACAGATTATCACCCCTTTTCGCAACCTAAGCATACTAAACATTAACATTACATTAATGATAGTTTTAACTCTTAAGATGATGTATTTCTCTTTCAAAATACACTAAGATATTACCACCATTCAGGCTTCATTTCAAAATAAAATAACTATTTAACAGTTTTTTTACAAAAATTACAATTTGTGCTTTACAAATTGTAAAAAATATATCTTGGACTTTTAGTATAAAGTTATACATAAATAAAAAATCCATCGCGAAAAAACGACGGATTTTTATTTTATTTAGTTCCGAATAGACGATCTCCGGCATCACCTAGTCCGGGTACAATGTAACCGTTTTCTAGATGATCATCTAACGCAGCAGTGTAAATATCTACGTCACCATGGGCTTTTTGAAGCGCTTCCACACCTTCGGGAGCAGCTACCAAGCACACAAATTTAATATTACTTTCGTCGACACCACGCTTAATTAAAGCATCGATTGCCATGATGGCAGAACCACCGGTAGCAAGCATTGGATCAACAACAAAAATTTGACGTTTGTCAATATCACTTGGCAATTTCACAAAGTATTCGTGTGGTTCCAGGGTCTTTTCGTCACGGTACATACCGATGTGACCGACCTTAGCGGCTGGGATTAGGTCCAAGATACCATCTACCATCCCGATGCCGGCACGAAGAATTGGCACAACGGCTACCTTCTTACCTGAAAGTTGCTTTGCATGCGCAATTCCTTGTGGAGTCTTTACATCAACGTCTTCTAGTGGCATGTCTCTAGAAACTTCGAAAGCTAGCAATGAGGCAATTTCATTTACAACTTCACGAAATTCTCTAGTTCCACAATTTTCGTTTCTAATAATAGTTAACTTGTGTTGAATCAATGGATGATTCATTACTTGAAATTTTCCCATGATTAATCTCCTTTAATCAAAAATTGGATGTGATTGGGTTAATTGGGATACTTCTTCTTTTACTTCGTTTAGGACATTTTCATCGTCATGATTTTCAATTGCACGTGTTATCATCTTTGCAACTTTACGTGAATCTTTTTCATCGAACCCTCTAGAAGTAATCGCAGGAGTTCCTAATCTTAATCCACTTGTAACAAATGGACTTAATTTCTCATCAGGAATTGCTTCCTTATTAGTTGTAATCTTAAGTGAATCTAATAGGATTTGAGCTTCCTTCCCATTTAATTCAGTGTTGGTTAAGTCTAAGACCATCAAATGGTTATCGGTACCACCAGATACCACCTTGATAGTATCACTGTTGTTAAATTCGTCAGCCATAGCAGCTGCATTTTTAATAACTTGTTTTGAGTATTCTGTAAATGCTGGTTGCAAGTCTTCAAAGAAACAAGCAGCCTTACCAGCAATCACGTGTTCCAATGGTCCACCTTGTGATCCTGGGAACATTGCAGAATTAATCTTTTTAGCATATTTTTCGTTAGACAAAATCATTCCACCACGAGGTCCTCTTAGAGTCTTGTGAGTGGTTGTAGTTACGACATCGGCAATTCCGATGGGACTTGGATGTAATCCGGTAGCAATTAGTCCAGCAATGTGGGCCATATCTACCATTAAGTAGGCGCCAACTTCGTCGGCAATTTCTCTGAACTTGTTCCAGTCGATGATACGGCTGTAAGCTGAAGCACCAGCAACAATAATTTGTGGTTGAACTTCCCTAGCAATTGCTAAGATATCATCGTAGTTAAGACGTTCAGTCTTTGGATCTAGGCCGTATGAGAATGATTGGTAAATCTTACCTGAGAAGTTTACCTTAGCACCGTGGGTTAAGTGACCTCCAGCGTTTAGGTCCATCCCTAAAATCTTATCTCCAGGCTTCAAAAATGCTGAGTACACAGCTTGATTAGCTTGTGAACCTGAATGTGGTTGAACATTAACGTATTCAGCCCCAAATAACTTCTTTGCACGTTCAATCGCTAATGTTTCTGATTTATCTACAAATTCACACCCACCGTAGTATCTCTTACCAGGATACCCTTCGGCGTATTTGTTAGTTAAAACAGAACCTTGTGCAGCCATTACAGCGTTTGATGCAATGTTTTCTGACGCAATTAGCTCAATTGTGTTTTCTTGACGAGTTTGTTCATTCTTAATTACATCCCATAATTCTTTGTCTTCATTTTGGTAATCGTATTTCATGACAGAAGTGCCCCCCTCAAAAGTTACGTAACTATTTATTAAAATGTTTTTGTCCAGCAGATTTATTCAATCTGTTCATATATGCTTCACCAATGCCTTGATTTGCAAAACCTTGGGTCAAGATTGATTTTACTTCTTCTTCATTGTCAAAATGTCTTAGCCCTGCAAATAAAGCATGACTTGCTGATAAGACGGTATCTCCTAATGAAAATGTTTCAACATTATCAGACCAATCAATATCGTTTAAAACAGCATCAGTTGCCATGACTCCGACAGTATGATCTTGTTGTGATGCCCACTTAGCTGCTTTCTTGAAGTCGCTTGTGGAATCGACAATATAGACTTGAGCTGATGGCGCGTAGTGCTTGTACTTCATTCCTGGAGCCTTTGGAATTTGGCTATCAGATAGATGTACTCGTTCATCTAGCACGGGTTTGTTGATAATTTCTTCGATTTGTTCAGCTGAAATAGCACCTGGTCTTAAAATGGCAGGTTGATCAGTAGACATATCTAACACCGTGGATTCAACACCATATTGGCATTCACCGTCATCTATAATTCCAGCAATCTTACCTTTTAAATCATGGTAAACATGCTTAGCCAAGGTAGGACTTGGTTTTCCAGATGTGTTAGCAGATGGTCCCACAATTGGTACCCCGGCTTCTCTAATCAATGATAACGTTACATCATTGTTAGGATTTCTAAATGCGGCAGTATCCAATCCACCGGTAACGGTTTTAGATAATACATTGTCTTTCAAATTAAAAATGATGGTTAATGGTCCAGGCCAAAATGTATTAATTAGCTTCTTTGCCTCATCAGACAATGGTTGTGCGTATCTTTCAACCATTTCTGGGCCGTCAACATGGACGATTAAAGGATTGTCGCTTGGACGTCCTTTAGCCGCGTAAACTTGCTTAACCGCATCTTCATTAGTTGCGTCTGCCCCTAAACCGTATACCGTTTCAGTTGGGAAAGAAACTAGCTTTCCATCGACGATATCTCTAGCGGCTGCAGCTAAATCATCTGCAGTGTATATCTTTGTGTCCATATATAAATACATCCCTCCCTAATACTTAACTCGAATCATTCTTGGATTACCGAAGAAGTCTTTACGACTAGTGACTTCGCATCCCGGAATTAACTCGGTAAAAATCTCGGTTACTGCTTCAGTTTGTTTAAACCCAATTTCAAGATATAAACTGCCGTGTACAGCGTCCTTCTTTATTTTAATATATTCTGCGATTTTTTGATACATAAATAAGCCATTATTTTTTGCAAATAATGCTTCTTTTGGTTCGTGTTCTATGACACTTTCATCCATATACTTGATTTCATCTTCGGAAATATATGGTGGATTACTAATAATTGCGTCATAATCTTCGTTTATTGCGTTAAACAAATCACTCTCGATGAACCTAACGTTCGTTTTGTTCATTTCATTGTTCAAACCGGCTACCTGTAAGGCTTTTGCGGAGATGTCAGCAGCATCTACCTGCCAGTCTGGATGTTCCTTACTAATCGAGATGGCAATAGCACCACTTCCGGTTCCCATATCGAGCACTTTTAAGTCTTTTTGATTGGCAAAATCAGTCAATAACCACTCTACTAACTCCTCTGTTTCAGGGCGTGGAATTAATACTCTATCATCGACTTTAAAACGATTACCGTAAAACTCAGTCTCACCGATGATGTATTGAGCCGGTTGGCCATTTAAATATTGGTCAATCCAATCAAAGTATCTTTTGACGTCTTCTTGTTTCATCTCGTCACGATAATGCAACAGTAAGTGGGTATTATCGAAGCCAAACATTTCCATTAAGAATATTTTAGCGGTCTCCTCATCTAAATTTTTTTCGGAGATAAGAAAAGAAGCCCTCTTCTGGGCTTCAAAATAAGTCATATTATTCATTCTTTAGTTGCTCCAACTTTTCGGTTTGGTCAGATAGAATCAATGCGTCAATGATATCTTCTAAGTCACCATTCATAACCTTATCCAACTTGTTAACTGTCAAACCAATACGGTGGTCAGTAACACGGTTTTGAGGATAGTTGTAAGTTCTAATTCTTTCTGAACGATCACCAGTACCCACGGCTGATTTTCTTTCAGCGTCATACTTATCTTCTTCTTGTTGTTGGTAATAATCGTATACACGTGACTTCAACACTTGCATTGCCTTAGCACGGTTTTGTTGTTGTGAACGTTCATCTTGCATAGCAACAACGATACCTGTTGGCAAGTGGGTCATTCTAACCGCTGAAGAAGTCTTGTTAACGTGTTGTCCACCGGCACCAGATGCACGGTAAACATCGGTCTTGATGTCTTTTGGATCGATTTCTAAGTCAACGTCTTCTGCTTCCGGCATAACACCAACAGTAGCAGTTGAAGTATGAATACGACCAGCTGATTCAGTTGAAGGAACACGTTGAACGCGGTGAGCACCGTTTTCAAACTTCAACTTAGAATATACGTTATCACCTTGAATCATGATGGCGATTTCCTTAAATCCACCAACTTCGGTGTCACTTTCATCAATGATTGATGTCTTCCAGCCTTGACTTTCAGCGTAACGAATGTACATGTTGTATAGGTCGGCAGCAAATAGACTTCCTTCATCCCCACCAGCAGCACCATGGATTTCCATGATGATGTTCTTGTCATCATTAGGGTCCTTAGGTAATAGCATAATCTTGATTTGTTCTTCAAGTTCAGCCTTTTGTGGTTCTAGTTCACTAATTTCACTCTTAACCATTTCATTCATGTCATCGTCTAGCTTTTCAGCAAGCATGGCCTTGTCGTCTTCTAGTTGAGAGACTACGTCCTTGTACTTGTTGTAAGCAGCAACAACTTCTCTTAGACTACCTTCTTCTTTAGATAGTTCCATGAAACGTTTTGTATCTGCGATAACTTCTGGGTCACTGATCAATTCGTTTAGTTCATCGTATCGATCAACTACTGATTGCAGCTTTTCAAATATTTCATCCATTAATTATTCCTCACTTTCCCATTTCGTCCAAAGGTGGGTTGAAATAATGCTTACGACATACTGGGTAGTATGATTCATTTCCACCTACTTGAATTTGTTCACCTTCATATACTGGTTGATTGTCATGGAAACGAAGATTCATTGTAGCCTTGCGACCACAGAACCAACAAATAGTCTTCATTTCTTCAATCTTGTCAGCATATAACAATAACGCTTCAGATCCTTCAAACAACTTGTTTTGGAAGTCATTTTTTAGACCAAACGCGATTACTGGAATCGATAGTTCATCGACAATCTTTGCTAATTGTAAGACGTGAGCCTTAGTTAAAAATTGGGCTTCGTCAATTAAGATACAACTAGCATCTGGGTCAATTTCTTTGACCATTTCAAAGCAATCAGAATCCGCTTCAATCACATGTGCACCTCTGCTTAATCCTACTCGGGATGCAACAGTACCTCTTTCTTCCCTTGTGTCCAATGCACTTGTCATGATTACGACTGATTTACCTTGTTCTTCATAATTATGAGCAACTTTGATGATTTCAATGGACTTTCCACTGTTCATTGCCCCGTAGCGATAATATAGTTGTGCCATGATTAAACTCGCTTTCTGTATTTTTTCATTTATTATTATAGCTGATTTATGAATTAATTTCGACAGTTCCAAAGAATTTACATCATTTTACTGAAATAATGCAATTATTCGGTCTATAATAGTAAAGTATGATAAAATTTTGTGTATTAATTAATTAAGGAGTACAAGCAATGTCTATAAGAAGCGAATTTGCGACTTTTGCTGGTAAGTCTTCATACTGGTTTTTACATACCTTTATGAACGGGGGAAGTTCTCTTCCTGGAAAGATTACCACCGCAATTGATCCAGCGATTTTAAAACATCTAGGTCAAAACTATGACATTATTGTGGTTACTGGTACTAACGGAAAAACCCTAACCACTGCACTTACTGTTCAAGTGCTAAAACAAAAATACCAAAACGTTGTTACTAACCCATCTGGTTCTAACATGGAACAAGGTCTAGTAACTACATTTCTAAAAGCTAAAAATCCTAAGACAAACCGTCCACTTGCTGTCTTGGAAGTCGATGAAGCAAACGTTATTAAACTAACTAAGTACGTTAAACCAATCGCTTTTGTCTTCACTAACATCTTCCGTGATCAAATGGATAGATATGGTGAAATCTACACTACCTACAAGAAGATTATTGATGGTGTCAAACTAGCTCCAGAAGCTACTATCATCGCCAATGGTGATGCACCAATCTTTAACTCCGTTGATTTACCAAATCCAAAGATTTACTACGGATTCAAGAATCACGATGATGAAGATAACTTCAAGGCTGAACCAAATACTGATGGTGTCTTATGTCCAGTATGTCAAAACATCTTGCACTATCACTACATCAGTTACGCCAACTTAGGTAACTATTTCTGTGAACACTGTGGTTTCAAACGCCCAGAACTAACTCATGAATTAACTAAACTAGGTGCATTAACTCCTAACTCATCTGACTTCACTGTCGATGGCCAAGATCTATCAATTGGAATTGGTGGAATATATAACATCTACAATGCCCTAGCTGCTTATTCAGTTGGCCGTTTCCTAGACGTTGATCCAAAGGACATCGCTAACGCATTTACTGCCAACGAACGTGTCTTTGGTCGTCAAGAATTAATCGACATCGATGGTAAGGAAACTACATTAGTATTGGTTAAGAACCCTGTTGGTCTAAACCAAGTTATCGATACCATCTCAAAAGAAAAAGATGACTTTTCACTAATCTGCCTACTAAACGCCAACTACGCTGACGGAATTGACACTAGTTGGATTTGGGACGGTGAATTTGAACGTTTCACTAAGATGCCAATCAAGAAGTTCATCACTGGTGGTGAAAGATACAAGGACATTACCTTTAGATTCAAGGTTGCCGGTGTGGATGAAAACATCCATGAAGTTCAACCTAACTTAGAAAAGGTAGTCGAAGAAATCCCTACTCTACCAACTAAGAAGGTTTACATCCTAGCTACCTATACTGCAATGCTTCAATTAAGAAAATACTTTGCAGAAAAAAGTTACATTAAGGGAGGTATGGAATAATGACCAAAGAATATACATTACACATTGCCCATCTATACGGTGATTTGATGAATACCTACGGTGATTTAGGAAATATCTTAGTTCTTAAATACTATGGAAAGAAAATGGGCATCAACGTTGAATCACAAGTCGTTAGTTTAGACGAAGACTTCAAATCTGATGACTATGACATCGCCGTATTCGGTGGTGGCCAAGATTTTGAACAAAGCATTGTTTCAAAAGACTTCCAAACTAAAAAAGATGAAATCAAAAAGTTCATCGATTCAGATGGTTGCTTGTTAGCTATCTGTGGTGGTTACCAACTTCTAGGTAAGTACTACATTGATGCCGAAGGAAACAAAATCCCTGGTATCGGCGTATTAGACCACTACACCGAACAACAACACGACAACCGTTTCATCGGTGATATCAAGATTAAGAACAAGGAAACCGGTGAAGTTTACCATGGTTTCGAAAACCACCAAGGTGTTACTTACACTGGAAATGGTGAACGTCCATTAGGTGACGTTGAACAAGGTTACGGTAATAATGGTACCGATCAAGCTGAAGGTGCAATCTTCAAAAACGTTTACTGCACATACTTCCACGGTCCTATCCTAGCTAGAAACAACATCATCGCAAAACACATCTTAATCAAAGCATTGAAACGTCGTTACCCTAACGATGACTTCTCTGCTCAAGAAAAGATTGACGTTTCAGAATCATATTAATAAACAAAAAGACGGATACATTAAGTATCCGTCTTTTTTTATTTGTTTTCGTTTAAATAGGTTTCAATCAAAGGTTTACGACGTTCAATATAATATTCGTTTGGTGATACCGGATGAATGCGGTTTGATAGAAATACCATAGCACGTTTCTTTTCAGGAATAATCACGATAAAGGTTCCGGTAAAACCAGATTGCCAGATAAATGGCATCCCCTCGTAATTAATTCTTTCAAAGCCATAGCTTCTTCCTAAGTCATGCTTAGTCTGGTCAGTGTAAAAGCCACGGACTGTGTCAGAACTTAGAACTGGATTGTCGTCTGGATTCAATATAGATTCCACAAACAATAATAAGTCATCCATATTACTGAATAGTCCGGCTGAACCACAGTCCTCACCTAACACCTGTGCCTTTGGATCATGAACATGGCCTTGTAACAACACGTGTTCTTCATCATATGTGGTTGGCACACAATTGTCGGCATCAGGATGAAATGAACTGTTGACCATGTGTAATGGCTTTAAGACCAATTCCTCAATTAAAGGTTGAATGGCTTTTCCAGTCACCTGCTTGGCAATTAATCCTAAGAAGATAAAGTTGACATCAGCATAGTGCATTTCGTGATTTAAACCAGCACCCGCTTTTAATCCCAAGAGTGCATCGATTAGATCATCATGGTCTAGTTGATCACGATGTGGAATGTAGCCCTCAATTCCTGAAGTGTGGGTAATTAGATTACGCACGGTCACTTCTGGATATTGCCATTCTGGTAAGTAGTCACTAATTGAATCTTCTAGCGATAACTTACCGTCTTCGACTAGTTTTAAAATCACCATCGTGGTTCCAACAACCTTTGTCAAGGATGCCATGTCATAGATCAAATGACTATCGTCTAAAGGAATCTCTTTAGGCACTAGTTGCTTGTTTCCAATTAGATGACGTTGAGTGCCATCTTCATCGATAAATGCATAGTTAACGCCTGGAACGACTCCATCGTCAACTAACTTTTGAATCGCCAATTCCGTCTTATTATATTTCATCGTCTTCATCACCTAATTATAGATTGTTACCAATAAATTGTGAGTTGTATAAGTCAGCATAGAAACCATTTTGTTCCATTAATGACTTGTGATTACCAGTTTCTTTAATTTGTCCATGGTTCATCACAATAATCTTTTCTGCGTTTTGCACAGTTGATAATCTGTGGGCAACAACGAAACTAGTACGACCTTGAATCAAACGGTCCATTGCGTCTTGGATTAGTGATTCGGTTCTAGTATCAACTGAACTAGTTGCTTCATCCAAGATTAGGATTTCCGGGTTAGCAAGGAATGCACGTGCAATTGTGATTAATTGGCGTTGACCTTGAGAAACGTTTGATGCTGCTTCATTTAATACAGTATCGTATCCGTCAGGTAACTTTTCAATGAATTCGTCTGCTTGAGCTTCCTTAGCTGCTTGATATACTTCTTCATCGGTAGCGTTAGCATTACCATACTTGATGTTATCGAAGATGGTACCAGTGAATAACCAGCTATCTTGTAGCACCATTGAGATGTGTGATCTAAGTTCACTACGTGAGTATTCCCGAGTATCAACACCATCTAGCTTGATTGATCCAGAATCGATATCGTAGAAACGTTCTAGCAAGTTGATGATGGTTGTCTTACCAGCACCAGTTGGTCCAACGATAGCGACTGTGGTTCCCTTTGGAACGTCTAGGTTGAAGTCCTTAATTAAAGGAGTGTCTTCAACATATCTGAAGTTAACGTCTTCAAACTTAATCTTGTCGTTAGTTTCTTCATGTGCCAACTTCACATCTGAATCTTGCATTTCAGGTTCATCTAGAACCTTAAAGATACGTTCAGCAGATGCGATAGTTGATTGAATGGTATTCGTTAAGTTAGCTAGGTTGGTGATTGGTTGGTTAAACATGTTGACGTATTGTAGGAATGCTTGAACGTTACCTAAAGTAACGGCACCAGCGGCAACCTTAATTCCACCAAAGATGGCTACGAAAACATAGTTTAGGTTCTTAACGAAGTTCATTAATGGGAACATAAAACTAGATACAAATTGAGCCTTCCATGCGTAGCTGTAGTATTTATCGTTTTGTTCTTCGAATTGCTTGATGGCCTCTTCTTCACGGTTGAAAGTCTTGATGATGGTGTGACCAGCAAAGTTTTCTTCAACTTGACTGTTAACATCACCCAAGTGACTTTGTTGCTTACTGAAGAAACGTTGTGACTTAGGAGCAACTACACCTACAATGATTCCAATCAATGGAAGTGTACAGATAGCAACCAATGTTAGTGAGAAACTAATGGTTAACATCATGTATAGCACACCAAAGAATAGAAGCACACTGGTGATGAATTGTGTTAAGTTGGTTTGAAGCATTGTAGATATGTTATCCATATCGTTAATCATTCTAGACATGATATCCCCATTGGAATGAATGTCATAGTATGAGATTGGTAAACGTTCCAGTTTAGCTTTCAAATCCTTTCTCAATTGGTAAACAACCTTTTGAGAAATGTAAGTCATAATGAATTGTTGACCAACGTTAAATAATGCAGCCAATATATATAAAGAAGCAACTGTAATTAAGATATGACCAACCGCTGTAAAATCAATTGGAATTGAAGAAACGTGTAAACCTTGTTTCTTCATTACAAAGGCCTTCATAACACCCTTGTAAATTTCAGTAGTAGCTTCCCCTAAAATCTTAGGAGTAACAATTTGTAGTACCACGGCAGCGATTGCCATGATTAATGTGAAGATGATTCCTAGCATCCATGGTTTAACATACTTCACTAAGCGCCATGTTGCTGACCAGAAATTTTCTGCTTTTGCGCCTTTTCCTTTTCCATGATTATGCACGGTCGTCATCTCCCTTCTTAATTTGTGAGTCTAAGATAGCACGGTAATATGGGTTGTCCTTGGATAGTTCTGCGTGAGTACCTGATCCTACGACCTTACCATTGTTCAATACCAAGATGACATCAGCATCGGCAACGGTTGAAATTCTTTGCGCAACAATTACTGTCACAGCACTTTGAATCTTTTCATCCTTGTTCAATGCTTGTCTTAATTCGGCATCGGTCTTGAAGTCCAATGCTGAGAATGAGTCATCGAATACATAAACATCAGCGTTCTTTAGAATAGTTCTAGCGATTGCTAAACGTTGTTTTTGTCCACCAGAGAAGTTATCCCCGTTTTGTTCAACACGGGTATCTAATCCACCTTCTTCTTTAACGAAGTCGGCTGCCTTAGCAACTTCTAGTGCATGCCAGATTTCATCATCTGTAGCATCTTCATTACCATACATCATGTTTTCTTTAACAGTACCGGTGAATAGGACTGCCTTTTGTTGAGTGATTGAGATTAACTTGTGAAGTTCTTTTTGTGACATATCCTTGATCGGAGTGTCATCAATCTTGATTTCACCATTTGAAACATCGTATAAACGCGGAATCAAGTTAACTAAACTAGACTTACCAGAACCAGTTTCACCAATAATGGCGACGGTTTGACCGGCCTTAGCTGAGAAGTTAATGTCTTGAAGTGCTAACTTCTTGCTGTCACCGTATCTGAAGTCCACGTGGTCAAATGAAAGACTAGCAGTATCAGATTTTGGTTCAACAGTTTCATCATCATCAACGATTGAATCGTTAACGTCTAATACTTCGTTGATACGACTTGCAGATGCTTGTGCTCTAGGAATAAATACAAAAAGCATTGAAAGCATCATAAAACTAATCAAGATTTGAGTAGCATAAGTCATAAATGATACCAAGTTACCAACAGCAAGTGAGTTAGTAGAAATCATCTTGGCACCAAACCATACGATTCCAACGTTGGTTCCACTTAGGATGAAAGTCATAAGTGGAAACATTAAAGAAGTAAGCATGAAAACTCTAATTCCTGTCTTAGCGTACTTGTTGTTGTACTTGTCAAAACGGTCTTGTTCATATTGATCACGGTTAAATGCACGAATAACACGAACACCGGTTAGTCCTTCTCTAAAAACCAAGTTCAATCTATCTGTTTGGCCTTGTAACTTCTTAAATAGAGGTCCGGCAAATGACATGATGACAAACACAGACACTAATAAGACACCTAATGCACATAGGAAGACAACGGTAAGATGTGGACTCTTAACAAAGGCCAATACCATCGCACCTACTAACATAATTGGTGCCATTACCATCATTCTTAATACTTGAATCATTACGTTTTGGATTTGGACAACATCATTGGTATTTCTAGTAATCAATGATGCATCCCCAAACTTATCCAAGTCTTGGTCAGCTAAATAAATAATCTTACGATATAAAGCTGATCTAATTTTCTTACCCATCTTTTGGGATTGGGTGGCAGCAAAGAAGATATTACCCCCTGCTGCTAGTACCCCGATAAACGCAACTCCTAACATCTTAAGACCTTGAGTCCAGATATAGTTAATATCATTTTGAGCGACCCCTTTGTCGATTAAGTTAGAAGTAACGGTTGGTAAATACAAGTCACATGAGACTTGTACAACCATAAATAGGACAGCTGCAACAACTGCCCACCATACTAAATACTTCTTAGCAAGTTTTATCATATTTACATTCACTCCGAACGATTTTTTAGTAATTGCCGTTTTAAAATTCAAAAGATTATTATATACTCTACTCGTTGATTTTAAAAGGGATTGCATTACCCTTTTATTAAATACACACAAAGGAGTAATACTATGGGAAGTAATTCTGATGCATTAAGAAACGTCTTGACGTTTGTTAAAAACAATCCTGACAAGGTCATCATTAATAATAATAAGTACAACAACGCCATCCAAATGCTAATTCAAGACGATGTTGCTGTCGGTAATCCTGACCTCTTCTTCCCTAAAAATCGGATTCGTGCTAACCGCATGAATAGATCATTTTTAGAAGAAAACAGTCACCTTTTGGATTACTTCAGTGAAATGACCGATACAAGCTCCATGGCGTTTAACGACGTCTGGATTTCTACCAGTCATATATTAGACCTCGGTAAATATTTCCTCGATTTATCTTTTGAATAATCACATTATACTATAACAAAATTTTTATACTATAAAAAGCAACAACTTGACGTATTTTGTTGCAAATAGTATTATTTTATACTGTCAGTTTAAAAAATGGAGTTATGAAATGAACAGTAAGATTGCCGCGATTATCATCTCAATCTGCGAATTCTTCCTGGTGGCCTTATATATGGCGACCGGAATGGTATACACATTTTCTGATGGTATCGACATTGAAAATGCCGTTATGATCGGCTTATTATTCTTTGTCCTCGCTCTATGCTACTTAATTCAAATTATCTGTAATTTCTTTTTGAGAAGCATACTACCAAAGGAGGTTTTTTTAGGAATCCTAGTATTAGTCTTCTTTGCTGCCTGCATGCTTACTCCTGACGTTAATCTTGAATTGGTAGTTATGAATTGGATTGTGATTATCACAAACATTTTAAACGTGATGGATTTAGACTTATTAAAATTTAAGTAGGACATTTTGTCCTACTTTTTTCTTATATTTTCGATAAATAAAACTGGTTATTTGTAAATACTCATATATAATAGTAGTAATTTAATTAAGGAGTTATCCATTATGAGTAATGAAGCCCTACTGATTATTGATTACACAAACGATTTTGTTGATGACAAAGGAAAGCTAACCGTTGGAAAACCTGGCCAAGTGCTAGTTGATTACATTGTTGATTTAGCCGAAGAATTTCGCCAAGATGGCAAGTGGGTCATCCTACCAACCGACTTGCATCAAGAAAATAACCCCTACCACCCTGAAACCAAGTTGTTTCCACCACACAACTTAAAGGACACCTGGGGCCGTGATTTCTACGGAAAACTAAACGACTGGTACAACGAACACAAAGATGAAGAAAAAGTATACATGTACGACAAGACTAGATACAGTGCCTTTGCCGGAACTGATTTAGATCTTCGTTTACGCGAAAGAAAAATTGATACATTACACCTTGTAGGTGTCTGCACTGATATTTGTGTACTACACACTGCTATTTCCGCATACAACCTAAACTACGACGTGGTTGTGCATGAAAAAGGTGTTGCTGGATTAACTCAAGCTGGTCATGACTTCGCACTAAGTCACTTCAAAAGCAGTCTTGGCGCTACTGTTAAGTAAACAAAAAGAAGCTATCAAACGATAGCTTCTTTTTTATTGGCTTTTTACTTGTGTAACTTGAAGTATTGGCCGTTCTTCTTTAGAAGGTAACCCATACCCTTACCTTGGATACTTGTACCATTCATGTACTTAGCACTCCAAATCTTGATATGTGTCTTAGAATCAATTGGTTCGTTGGTTGATTTTTGCTTTTGTTTGAATAATGAAGGATACTTCTTCTTCAACATTGACAAGAACTTACCACCAAACTTGTATTGGTAATCCTTCTTGCTACTCTTGGTACTTGCAACGTATAGCGCGTTGTTGATTTGGTCTTTCTTGTTCTTAGGTTTCTTACCAAAACCATCGATACGAGTAACCGTAGTTAATTCTTGACCGTTTAAGTCATATAGTTGGTTCATAACGTAGTCGGTTAATGTGTGAACACCTTGAGCATGTAATGCCTTGTTGGCGTCGATTAATTGATCAACAGTACCGTACTTAGTTGACTTACCATCCATACCTAAGTTGTAACGATCAGAGAATGCATAACCATTTTCTTCAGTAGTATCAACGAATGATGAATCGTTGTGAACTGGCATGTAGTGACCTGGGAATTCAAAATCAGTGATTCCTAATTCCTTGAATAAACTTGCGTTTTGTGCGATCACAACATCGGTCTTCTTGCTATTATTCTTAGTGATTGGTTGTAATGATGAGAATCCTTCATAAGCAACGTGTGAATCTAGGGCTGCGTTTGAATGGAATGTCTTACCATCTTTACTCTTCTTGGTTGAAGCTTGAGTTCTAACGTCTTGGTTATCACTTGCCCCTACAGGTACCCAAGTTGATAGGTAACCTGAAACCATTGGGTTGCTTGCACCAAATACTTGAGTGCCATCTAGGTATAGGTAACCATCATCATCTGTCTTAACAACGTACTTGCTTGCTTCTTGATCATTGTGGAATACAGTCAAACCATCTTTGGTAGTCATTAATTCTGGACGGTATTCTTGGTTCTTGTGGTCTGCACCCATGTAAATCTTGATTGGACTAGTAATTGATACATCTGGGTTGTTTGAAGTTACTGATAAGTATCCAGATAAACGACCTTGTGCACTAGTACTGGTTGGTGTTAAGTCGCCTTTACCAAAACGAACTGAGGTTAAAATGTCGTTTCCTTGCATTCTCATTTGTTGACCACCAGAAACGTACTTAACACGGTCTTTTAGCATGGTAGTAATTGAGTCGAAGTATGGTGACTTTGTAGCCATGTATTGGTCACCTTCTAGATATAAATCACCATAGTAGACACGAGGAACTACATCTTTGTTTGAAAGTAGTAATGAGTATGCTGCTGGAATATTGTATTCTGCATACTTCTTGTTAGTTGCGAATTGATCTTGATCGTAAATCTTGATAGCCTTGTTCAATACTGCCTTGGTAGGAGCATTTGGGTTATCCTTTGAAATATCAGAAATGATGTTAGCAATAAATGTTTGAACGCCATCATGAACGTTTAGGAATGAGTAGTTTGGAGTAACTTGGTTTTCTGTGTAGTCGTCACCTCTGTTAACCCAGTCATTAGTGATAACTTGGCTAAGTTGACTACGTTTACCTGGCGCTAAGGTGAATGGGTATACTAATGTATTGGTGTTATCCATATCATGAGTTAATCCCTTGTTACCATCTTGAGCAACTGATACACGTGATTCTGGTGCACCATCTTCAAGTAGGTTCAAGTGAGCATTGGCCTTAGCGTCTGATGTCATGTTGAAACGCTTAGTTTGGAAGTTTTCAATTAATTGAGTAATGTCGTAATCCATACTACCAGTAGCATCTTCTCTACCACCATCAAAGTTACCATCTGAACCCTTACCTAGGATTGAACTGATATTCATTAGGTAGTAGAAGTTGTTTAGATCTTCTGCTTGAACAGCTGGGTTTGAATTATCGATATCGTTAGCTAGTAACAATTCGTAGTTCTTGTAGTTGTTCTTCTTTTGCATGGTGTAAGCGCGACCTAGCAATCTGTATCTAGAATTAGCATTCTTGGTAGTCTTGCTGTTAACGTACTTGAAGCTTCCACCTTGTAGGTTTCCCCAACCATATACTGGTTTTTCACTCTTAGCATTCCACATGCTTTGAGTCTTGATGAAACTGGTCATGGCATTGCGTAACCATTTAACATGCTTAGTCTTAGTAATGGTCTTTTCAATGTTAGTTTGAATATTTAAAACAGCTTTGGTTAGCTTCTTAGCATTACTCTTAGCAGTGTATTTCTTCTTTTCATTAATGTTTAGTGACTTGTTAAAGTAGTTGGCGTAGTTAGCTTTAACAGTCTTAGTTGGCCACCAGTACATTAAGATTGGTCTGAAATCTTTCTTGGTTGATTTTGACCACTTCTTACCATTACGGTAAATCTTCTTTGGTTGGTACCAAGTATCAGCAGTTAGGTAACCATCAATGTTAGTTACGTACTTTTTAGTAAACTTAACTGGAACATTGTATTGATTGAATTGCTTAATTTGACTGTTGGTAAATGATCTAGGCTTGATTAATCTAACTTTCTTGTATGTAGTAGTCTTATTAGCACTAGCATTTTGTTCAGTAGTATTTGTATTGTTAGTGTTGTTGCTTGTAGTGTTATCTTTGTTTGTATCACCAGTAGCTACAGTAACGTTATTACTGGTGATTTGGTTAGCGGTGCTATCATTGCCAGTAACTGGCGCTTGAACCGGAGTAGCGTTTGATGCATTCACTGTTTGGTTGTTAGTGTTGGCATCTGTACCGTTTGAATTCGCAGCATTGGTACCAGCTGGATTCTTGTACTCTTTAGTGTTCTTACTATCAGAAATGTCACTATGTGCACTGGCTTCTCCAGTAGTTACGGTTGAAGTAGCAGTTCCACCTTTATCATCACTACTCTTGGTAGTAGTAGTACCAGCGCCTTGTTGGGCAGCTGTGGTAGTTGCTGTTGGTTGAACAGTAGCTTGAACAGTCGTCTTATCAGTCGCAGGATTTGCATCAGCATGAGCTGTTGCTTGAGTCATGTAGAAACCAGTTCCCATGGTAACAGCCACAACTGCAGCAATTACCCAGGATTTTCCAGATTTGTACATTCTATAATGTAACTTTGAATCTTGGTTATAATTCATAACTTAAAAACTCCTAACTAATCATTTATAATTGAAACAAAAGAAATTATATACTTTATCTAATTATTTTTAAAGAAAATTTTAAGGTTCATTTAAGAATGATGTGATTTTTAACATTCTTGTAACATAAAGTCTCTTATAATACAGGGCTTTAATGGACTTTTATAAAAATATTACACATTTATTACTTTTACGAAATATAGCAATTTTCAAATTATTATTTTATAACATTTGCCTACTTAAGAAATAAAACAAAAAAATTGATCAACAATTATGCAAATAAGAATACAATAAAATATAAATGCCATTTTTAGACGCTGTGTATAATTTTCCGTTATAATGGTTAAATCTTTCTAAAGGCATCAATCCCCCATACCAAAGCCTTTTAGCAATTAAATTGATAATTTTACTTTATAAAATTGTCATATAAGAAAAATGATTTTTTATTTTCATCTTTCATTCTAAATTTTTGTTTTACCTTTCTCTCATATTAAAGTTGTAAAATACGAATATTCCTTTTCAATATATCTGATATCTACTAAGGGGGAGAAAAATTGAAAAAGAATAAAAATAAGACTGTCCGATTACTATGTATATTCGCAAATTTATACCTATTAATCTCTAGTCTAATATTTGGCATAACCCTTTTGAAGACTTCTAATCGAATGGTAACTGAGGGATTTTCCCAAATATATAGCTGGTTTTACGTCCTATCACTAATCACCCTAGTAATTTGTTTAATTACACAAATACTCATTATGTTTGTTAATAATGTGCAGTTAAAAAAACTAGCCATTTTTGAGATTGCTTTTGTTGTTTTTGAAGGCATTATTTTCACGTTAGGCGTAATTAACTGGCAACTAATGATTAAGACAATCTTAACTGCCTTAATCGCGTTGGTTTTACATATACTATAATCTTCTCGAAGAATCCTTATCTGCCATATGATAAGGATTTTTTTGTAAATAAAAAACGTCACTATCCAGTGACGTTTGTGTTTTAAATGTTATTTGTTATGAATAATGAGATCAATGCCAATGCGGCTGGCAAACCTTGTGTGATGATAATCTTCTTGTTAGCGGTAAATCCACCAAAGATAGCTGCAACTACAACGAATCCTATAAATAGATATAGGTTAAAAGTTGCAATCGATTGTGGTAGAACAAACATCGTCAATATAATACCGACACCAATAAAACCATTGTATAGTCCTTGGTTAGCCATACTAATTTTGGTCTCAGGTGTAAATAGGTATTCCATTGATAGATCAAAAGCTTTTTGAGCCATCTTGGTACGACTGAAGAACATTTCCAAAATCATAATAAACAATGCTTCAATCGCAACAATTAACGCTAATACATCACTGATAATTTGCAAACTAATCACCCCTTATCCTTCGTTTAACTCGATTCTAACATACTGAAAGAAAATGGATGGGAAGTTGGTGGATTGTTTAGAATTTATTAAACGAAAAATAATATAACTATAAAATCAAAGTGATATAATTATATTATATTTTTAAAGGGGTTAATTAATATGAATTATAGATGTCCAAATTGTCAACAAGTATACACTGGAATGCTAAGATATTGTCCTTATTGTGGAACTACAATTAGATACAATCAAAATGACGACATGGCAATAGACAATTATTCAAGTAGTAGGAGATCTAGAACTTCTACCACTATGGAAAAAGTTGGGTACATAGGTCAAATGATGCAGTCATGTGGATGTATTTTGCTTTGTGTTTGGCTAATAGCGTTTTTCATTCTCCTTTTAATCGTAATTTTATAATTTATAAAATCGTACATAAAAAAACCATCACTAACCATGACGGTTCTTTTTTTATGTATTTTTAGAAATTGAGTATACTGGATTCGAACCAACACATAGAAAAAAACCAATAAACACACGATTTATAGGCGATTTGATGGTATTGAAATCGGAAGTAACTGCCCTTTTAACTGTCCTTTGCCTAAAATTTGGGGACGGTTATACATATATTAAGTTTTTATAAAGAAGCGTATACATATATTAATTTTTTATAAATTAGATACTAACATGTTGATACTTTTAATATATATAATTAATATACCTATAGAAAGGTGTGATTCTACATTATGAATAACTTTAATTTACCAAAGATTGATGACTTGTTCAGAAGTATGAAACAAGAGAATCAATATATTTCAATTAGCGACTTTAATTATAAAAAGAAGAAATATTTTATGATTTTTAAAGGAATTAAAGATCAAGTAATTGTCCAACATAAAAATTACAAAATGAGTCTGGAATTTTACTCAGCAAATTCTATTGACCAACACATTGGACCATATCTAATAGATAAATATGGATTCCCTAAGAATGAATTAAAGGACATTCAAAATGAAATAAGAAAATTTTTTAAAATAGATTATTTAAATGGTGGTCCTTTTTTGCCTACTTTTTTGTCTAAAATAAATATTCAAATGGATGATAAAGTAACCAATCCTAATGAAAATAATGAAAGCGCAAGAAAGGCCATTTCTAGTTCGTGTCTAGAAGAACAAGCTGATATTAATAAGATATATTGTTATGCTATCAGAAAAAATCAAGCTGGACACAAAAGGACAGAAAAAAATACACTAAAAGCAAAAGCTTTAGAACCTGAATTATATGATCTTTTAACATCCAATACACCTGATAATTCTGAAATTTTTAGTTTCTGCTTCTCTAGTGAAAAAAGTGATAAAAAAACACCTGAAGAAATAATATTGCAATTAAAAAAAGAAAGTTAATCTAAAAAAAGCCTAGCAGTCAAAATGACTGCTAGGCTTTTTATTATTCAACTTTCTTTACCCAATCTTTGTACGCTGAAACGTATCCGACTGCGGTTTTAATTCTGTATCTATTACCAACTTTCACAGTAGAACCATAGAAATAAGAACCCTTACCCCAACGAACTCTACGTTGACTTGATAATTCTTTATCATGATAGGCATTTACTCCTGTTTCAGAATAAAATAATCTTCCGTCTGTAACAAATGGAACAGCTTTAGCAGCAGGTTTAGCTGGTTGAACTATACTTGTAAAACGTTCACCAGTTAACGTACCGTCAAAGTCATAAGATGCATCTACGTGCAGTCCTTTGTAATTGTCAGTAAATTGCCATGAATTTGTTCTGTCAACACCTGGTTGACTACTGCCATAACTTGCTACCCAAATGTTCTTATCGCTTAATCTAGCATAATTAATCTTTTTTGAGTTAAACCACGATGCACTACCGTAAACCACACGACACTTGTATCCATTTGCTTTAACAATCGATAAAAAGATGTTGATTTGTGAAGTAATGTCACCATACAAAGATGGGTCTTCAACGTCAATTGCTAGTGGTGTAGATGCATCCATCCCAAAAGCTTTAACCCATTTAATGAAGTAGTTAGCTTCAGCTGTTGGTGAACCTTGGTAATAGTGGTATAAACCAACAGTCTTAAATATTTTTAAGCCATTTCCAACTTGATTACCTGATTTGGGGTTTAAATATGTTGTACCATCAGTGAGCTTAACCATTAAACCGTTAATGCCATTAGACTTTAATTGATTCATGAAAGCTAAGCTATCTGATTGATAACTTGAAATATCAGAAATTGTTTTCCAAGCCATATTATTCACCTTCTTTAGTGTTTTGTTGTTCTTGTTGTTGATCTATTTGTTGTTCTGCTTGTTCATTTTGAATAACTGATTTATCTTCAAATGCATCTGCATTAGGTGTTAATGCATTTAATTCATCTTTTGTTAAATCTTCAGGAGCTGGTGTAGTAATAGGTTGCTTGTCGTTCAAGTAACCGTGTTGTTTCATGTATTGATATGCGGTTTCTACAACAGCATATAAATCTTTGCGTTGTACATTAATCTTGTGTTCAGTTAAGAAAGCATATAACTTATCAACAGCCTTTTCACGACGGTCTGCATTAGCAAGGCCTACTTCGTTAGCAATTGGTGCAACAATTTCTTTTGCTTCTTCCAAAATGTAAGCTGAACGACTAGCTAAATGATTTAGTTTTGTGTTCTTTGCTAATGATTTGAAATATGGTGTAAGCATGCTAACTACATAAATTGCAATTAGAATGTAGTAAATTGGTGATTTGTGATCTACTGAGTTAATTAGTTGTGTTAAGTCCATTATTAATATCCCCTTTTTTGTATCTATTTAGTTCAGCTTTTAGATATTCGCAACGTGATTTAAGTTGTCTATTCTCATCTTTAAGCTGTGTAATTTGTTTTTCGTAATAATCTTTGACTTCATCAGATGACTTCTTTAAACTCTTAAGCTTTTCATTCATCTTTCTGATACTTTCTTGATTTAATCTAAGCTTTTCATTAGCTTCATCAAGTTTAGACATTGTGTCAGTTAACTTTAATCTAGCTTCTTTTAATTCTTTTTGAGAACGTTCGTTGTCTTCAGTTCTAGCCTGCATTTCAACCTTATATGAATCGATTTGTCTATCAGCGATTTCTTTAATTGACTCAACAGTGAATTCTCTGTCTGCACTATCATTTTGTTTCTTTGCATTCTTCATAGACGAATAAGCAGAAACGGTTGCAACAGCAAAACCACCTACCGCAATCATTGTGTCGATAGTCATTTCTTACCACCATCCTCTTTTGGACTATGAATAGCCATAAGGATTAGTACAAAAGAAATCGCCCA